>DASTEN010000027.1:0-7121 GCA_035709645.1 Sphingomonas sp. | reverse complement strand
GAAGCGCCCGAGGTCGGGCCTGTCGAGGACACCGCACCCGCTCCCGTCGACGCGCAGCCCGAGCCGGAACCTGCGCCCCCGCCGCCCGCACCGGTGCCGCCGAAGCCGACCCCACCCAAGCCAGCGCCGCCCAAGGCTGCTCCGGCGCCCGCGCCCAAGCCCGCCCCGGTGAAGGCGCAACCCAAACCGACGCCGCCGAGGGCCGAACCGGCAAAGGCACCACCAAAGCCCGCGCCGGCCAAGGCCGCACCCGCGCCGAGTCCCCCGGCAAGGACTGCTGCCAGGCCCGCACGTCCGGGCCTGTCGCGCCCCGACGTCGCGCCCGAACGCCCCGGGAACGATGCCGCGTCGAAGGCGACACGCCCCCGTGGCAGCATGCTGGGCGACGATTTCCGCAAGAGTCTGGCGCAGTCGGAAGACAGGGGAAGCGCGCAGACTCCGCGCGCGGCGAAGGTCAGCGCAACCGCGGTCGCCGGTTTGGGCGACGCGATCGCGCGGCAGGTTCAGCCCTGTGCCAATCGCATCCCCAATCCGGGACCGGGCGCGAACCAGATTCGCACCAAGCTGCGCCTTCGCATGAACCCCGATGGTTCGCTTGCGGGGCGTCCGGTCGTGTCTGGCCAGACCGGCGTCGATGACGAAAACCGCCGCTATTCGCAGCGTGTCGGCGAACTCGCCAGCGCCGCGGTGATACAATGCGCACCCTATAAGCTTCCGTCCGAACTGTACGAAGGCGGGTGGAAGGACATCATCATCAACTACCGGCTGCCGGGATGACCGGTCGCCTCAAAACCCGTTCGTGTCGAGTAGAGACCGAGCTTGTCGAGGGCTCGTATCGAGACATCGGTGCGACGGGCGAATATCTCTCGATACGCACTCTCGACTGCGCTCGATCGCTACTCGAGACGAACGGTGAGGATTGAAGACATGTTGCGTTATCTGATCCTGGCAACCGCGGCATTGATCGCCACCCCCGCTGCCGCGCAGGTCGAGGTCGACGTGACCGGCGGCGCGAGCGTCGGGCAGCCGATGCCGATCGCGATTCCGCCGATGCCTACCCCGAACCCGCAGTCGACAGCGGCCGGATCGACCGATCAGCTGGGCCGGCAGATGGCCGAAGTCGTCACCAACGACCTGCGCAATTCGGGGCTGTTCAAGCCGCTCGGCCCCGACCAGTTGACCCCCGTAGGGTTCGATCAGGTCACTGCGCCCGACTTCCCCTATTGGGGCGGCACCGGCGCGCAGGCGCTGGTCCAGGGCTTCGTCCGTGCCAATGGCGACGGCACGCTGACGGTCGGCTGTTACCTGTACGATGTCTTCGCCAAGACCGAACTGACCCGCCAAGGCTTCGTCGTGTCGCCGGCCGACTGGCGCCGGGCCGCGCACAAATGCGCCGATACGGTCTATCAGCGCCTGTCGGGCGAGGGGCCGTATTTCGACAGCCGCGTCGTCTATGTGTCCGAAACCGGGCCCAAGGGAAAGCGGATCAAGCGCCTCGCCATCATGGACCAGGACGGCGCCAACCACCGGTTCCTGACCAACGGCCAGGCGATCGTGCTGACCCCGCGCTTCGCGCCGAACCAGCAGTCGATCGTCTACATGAGCTATGACGAGAAGGTGCCGTCGATCTACGTGCTCGACCTGGGCTCGGGCCGGCCGCGACGGGTGGTCAGCGGCGTGTCGACGACGTTCGCGCCGCGCTTTTCGCCCAACGGCCAATATATCCTGTTTTCGATGGCGCAGGGCGGCACGACCAACATCTACCGCGTACCTGCCGCAGGCGGTACGCCGCAGCGGCTGACCAATTCGGCCGGCATCGACACCGGCGGCAGCTATTCGCCGGACGGGTCGAAGATCGTGTTCGAAAGCGATCGTGGCGGGTCGCAGCAATTGTACGTGATGAACGCCGACGGTTCCAATCCGCAGCGCATCAGCTTCGGTGGCGGGCGCTATGCGACGCCGTCGTGGAGCCCGCGCGGCGACCTGATCGCCTTCACCAAGATGGACGGTGGCCGCTTCCGCATCGGCATCATGTCGCCATCGGGCGGGGGGGAGAAACTGCTGACCGAAAGCTGGGGCGACGAAGGCCCGAGCTGGTCGCCCAACGGCCGCGTGCTCACGTTCTTCCGCGCGGCGCAGGGGTCGGGCAAGGCGACCGTCTGGTCGGTCGACCTGACCGGAACGAACGAACGCCGCATCCCGGTACCGCTCGACGGGAGCGATCCGAGCTGGGGCCCGTTGAGACCATGAACCACACCCATCCCCGTTCGCCCTGAGCTTGTCGAAGGGCTGCCCTTTTTCCGCGTGGAAAGAGGGACAGTGCTTCGACCAGCTCAGCACGAACGGCGGGGGGACTGAATTCCCGCCAAGACCGATCAACCAAAAGGAGAAACGATCATGGCAACCAAGCGGACCGCGCTGGTCCTGACCGCCGCTCTCGCCGTCGCACTTGCCGGCTGCGCCAAGAAGAAGCCCCCCGTTCTGCCGCCGGCCCCGGTCGAAAGCGGGCAAACGACCGATCCGAACGCGGGCACGGTTCCGGGCGGCGACGTCGGCGGGGCGATCGTGCCCGGCAGCCAGGCCGATTTCCTGCGGTCGGTCAGCAGCAATACGGTGCTGTTCGGGCTCGACATGTTCGACATCGATGCCGAGGCGCGCACGATTCTCGACACGCAGGCGCAGTGGCTGGCGCGCTACCCCAATGTGCGCATCACGATCGAAGGCCATGCCGACGAACGCGGCACGCGCGAATATAATCTGGCGCTGGGCGATCGGCGCGCCAACGCAGCGAAGAACTATCTGGCCGCCCGCGGCATCAACCCCGCGCGGATCAGCACGATCAGCTATGGCAAGGAACGCCCGGCGGCGCTCGGGTCGGACGAAGCCAGCTACGCGCAGAACCGCCGTGCGGTAACCGTGACGGTAAGCTGATCTTCGGAAGCCCTCTCACCCGGAAGGGGGGAGGGCTTCGACATCGCTTGACTTCCCCAAATCCCGATATAAATGTGATATCACATTAAAGGGAGGCAGGGATGACCGATTCGTCACGTTCGAGCCGCACGCTCACCCACAGCAGCGAAACCGTCGCCAGCACGACAAGCGGCTATCCGATGCTGCTGCTCCTGGTCTTCGTGCTGGTCGCAGGCGGGTTCGGGTTCACGCTGACGACCGATTACCCGTTGCTCGCCGCCACCGCGCTCGGGCTCGGCGCGCTCCTTGCGCTGCTGATCGGCTGCGGCTTCTACATGCTCCAGCCCAACCAGGCCGCGGCGATCACGCTGTTCGGCGCGTACAAGGGCACCGACCGGACGGAGGGGCTGCGCTGGGTGCTGCCCTGGCTGATGCGGCAGAAGGTGTCGGTGCGCGCCAACAACATCATTTCGGACAAGATCAAGGTCAACGACCTGCGCGGCAACCCGATCGAGATGGCGGCGCAGGTCGTCTGGCGCGTCACCGACACCGCGCAGGCGCTGTTCGACGTCGACGACTACAAAGCCTTCGTGAACGTCCAGATCGAAGCCGCGGTGCGCACGATCGGTTCGCGCTACCCCTATGACGACTTCGAGCATCAGGAAGTCACGCTGCGCGGCAATCACGACCAGATCGGGGGCGAATTGCAGGCCGAACTGATCGCCCGGCTGCGCGTCGCCGGCATCACCGTCGACGAATGCGGCTTCACGCATCTGGCCTATGCGCAGGAAATCGCCGGCGCGATGCTGCGGCGCCAGCAGGCGCAGGCGGTGGTCGCGGCGCGCGTGACGCTGGTCGAAGGCGCGGTCGGCATGGTCGAACTGGCGCTCGACCAATTGTCGGCGAAGGGCGTGGTCGAACTGGACGACGAACGCCGCGCGACGATGGTCAGCAACCTGATGGTCGTGCTGTGCGGCGACCGCGATGCGCAGCCGGTCGTCAACACGGGTACGTTGTACCAGTAAGCGCCGAAGCCTGTGGCCGCACCCCCGAAGAAGGCGTTTCCGCTCCGTCTCGATCCCGCGCTGTATGCCGCGATCGAGCGGACGGCGTCGGCCGACCTGAGGAGCGCCAACGCGCAGATCGAATGCCTGCTGCGCGAGGCGCTGGTGCGGCGGGGTGTGAAGCTGGACGCGCCGGTGAAGGCGAAGCGGGGGCGCCCGCCGAAGGAGGATAGCGATGCAGACGCATGACTGCCCCAAATGCCAGGGGACGATGGAGGAGGGGTTCCTGCTCGACGAATCCTACGGCACGCGAGGTCCGGCCGACTGGGTCGAGGGCTCGCCCGAGAAGAGCATCTGGACGGGCGTGAAGCTGGGTGACCGAATGCGCTTGCCCATCGAGACCTGGCGCTGCGGGCGGTGCGGTTTCCTCGAAAGCTATGCACGCTAGGAAGGACAATTCGATGACGCCGAACCGGAAACCCTTTCTCTACTACAAGCTGCCGGGAAGCCGGCGGATCGTGCCGCAAACGTCGCTGGGCTGGGTGATCTTCGGAGTCATGATGGTCATCGTTCTTGCACCTGTCATCGCGCAGTCCTGGACGGGCTCGCGCTTCCCGAATTTCATGATCGTCCAGATCATCATGGTGCCGGTCGTGCTGATCGCGTTCACGATCATCGCGCTCAGGAGTGCGGACGTGGTCGACCTGCGATCGGACGCGACCGACCTGGCCGATTTCCGCCAGTGGCAAGCGGAAAGGCGCAAGGGTTCGAGAGGGAAGTGACAGGATGCTGATGGCAATGCTTCTGGCGGCGGCCGCGCCGCAGGTCGAACAGGTCACGGTGCCGGGTCCGCAAGGGCCGCTCGCCGGCACGCTGACCTTGGCCGAGGGAGAGGGGCAGGCGGTGGTCATCATCCCCGGGTCCGGCCCGACCGACCGCGACGGCAACAGTCCGCTCGGCATCACCGCCGGCGCCTATCGCCTGCTGGCCGATGCGCTGGCGGCGAAGGGCGTGTCGTCGATCCGCATCGACAAGCGCGGCATGTTCGGCAGCCGGGCCGCGGTCGCCGATGCCAATTCGGCGACGTTCGCCGATTATGCCGCCGACGCGCGGGCGTGGGCAAAGCTGGCGGCCAGACGCACTGGCAACGCTTGCGCCTGGCTGGTCGGGCACAGCGAGGGCGGGGTGGTCGCGCTTCAGGCAGCGCAGTCGGCCGATGGCATCTGCGGCGTCGTGCTGCTGTCCTCGCCAGGCCGCGCGCTCGGCGACGTAATGCGCGGGCAGTTTCGCGCCAATCCGGCTAACGCGCCGATCCTGCCGGCCGCGCTTGGTATGCTCGACGCCGTGCAGGCAGGGAAGACCGTTGACCCGGCGACACTGCCTGCGCCGCT
The DNA here is from genome assembly GCA_035709645.1 of Sphingomonas sp. Taxonomy (GTDB): domain Bacteria; phylum Pseudomonadota; class Alphaproteobacteria; order Sphingomonadales; family Sphingomonadaceae; genus Sphingomonas. The sequence goes on along the minus strand of DASTEN010000027.1, from coordinate 1,816 downwards.
CGGGGCGATGTTCCCGATCGGCGTCCAGACCTATTTGTCGCGGGTGATCGCAGTCGATCCGGCAACGCTTGCGAAGACGGCCAGAGTGCCGGTCGTCATCGTGCAGGGCGATGCGGATTTGCAGGTGTCGGTGACGGAGGATGCGGGGCGGATCGCTGCTGCCCAACCGAAGGCGGCGTTGACGGTGCTGCCGGGGGTCAACCATGTGCTGAAGGCCGTAGGCGGCGACAGGATCGCCAACCAGCGGAGCTACGCCGATTCCTCGCTGCCGATCGCACCGGCCGTGGTCGACACGGTGGTGGGGGCGGTGAAACGGTAGCGCGCCCACGAGGAACTCACTTCGTCATCCCCGCGAAGGCGTGTGGACAAATTCTGGCGGAACGTGGTGAGTCTCACAACGGGCAGCGACTATTGATCCCCGCCTTCGCAGGGATGACGGCCGTTGGGTTTGGCGGTTACTTCGCCGCCCCAGCCGGCTGCGGCGCGAATGCTTCGTCCAGCAACCGCGCCAGCCGCAGCCCGCCCTTGATGACCTGCTCGCGCGCCGGTTCGACAAGCTTGGCGATCGTCGCGTCGTCCAGTTTCGAGCGCGCGGGCACCGGGCCGCAGCCGTCACCGCCCATCGCTGTCGCATAGGCATTCTTGGCGACCTGCCAGCTGTCGCGGCTCCAGTCCTCGACGGTGCCGGCCTGAATCGCGGCCCGCTCGGCGGGGGGATACGCGCGCACGACCGGCGGCGGCGTCGAGATCGCGCGCTCGGCCAGATAGCCGTCCCAGATCGAATGGAGGTTCAGCCGGTCGGGCCCGTACATCCCGTAATCCGCCTTCGCCCGGTTGCCACCCAAATCCCCGCGGTCGCCCGCGTGCAGCGGCTGGTGCAGGTCGCCGACGAAGTGGACCAGGAACACCAGCGCCATCAGCTTCTCGCGCGCCGGGACCTTCGGATCCTTCAGCAGCTTCACGTCGCGTTCGATCTGCGCGGACACGCAATTGCCGTCCTTGCAGGCCGATTTCAGGTCGAACGGCTTGCACACGTTCACGTTCTGATAGTGCCAGGAATAGGCGTAGCTGAAACGCTCGCCGAGCGGCTTGACGCAGTCGGCCCAGACGCTCGCCTGCTCGATCGTGCCGGCGGGGCAGGTCGGCGTCTCGAGCAGTTTCTGCTGGCGCAGCAAGGCTGCGACCTTTGCGCGGGTCGCCGGGCTGACGTTCGCCCAGGCGACCGCAGCGACGGTTTCGTGACCATATTCCCAATAGGCCTGGGCCGGCGCGGCGATAAGCGAGGCGACAAGCGCGAGCAGCGCGAAAAGCTTGCGGATCATGCAGATGCGCCTAGCGCGGACAGGCGTACCCTCGCAAGGACGGCGGTGTGGACGGTCGCCGGCGGGCGGCCGCGGCCGTGTCAGGGCGTATCGCGCTCGATCGTCAGATAGACCAGCGTCTGCGTCATCAGCATGTAGGCGATCTCGCCGAACGTCATCGGCCCGGTGAGCGCGCCGGTATGTTTGCCGTTGAGCCCGGCATAGTTGAAATTGAGGATGCAGTTGCAGCTGAACGCCACGTCGCCGGTCGCGTCGGCGAACCGTTCGGCGAACTCCTGCTCGTAATCGCCGACCGGTCGCGCGAAGCGATAGGTCATGCCCGGAAAGACCGGCGCGAAGAACGTGACCTGGCCGGTCGCCGCGTCAATCCCGGCGGTCGCGACATTGATCATCGCGCCGTTGTAGTCGGCGACCAGGGGCAGGCGGGTGTCGATGCCCGTAGCGGCGATATGATCGACCAGGCGCGTCCGGATGCCGTCGACATGGACCCATTC
>DASTEN010000026.1:0-2645 GCA_035709645.1 Sphingomonas sp. | reverse complement strand
GTCACGCGCGTATGGGTGCACACCTGCACGCTAGATCATCCGCGGGCGCTGGGCTTCTACCGGGCGAGCGGGTTCCGGCCGTACAAGCGCACCGTCGAGACGTTCGACGATCCGCGCGCCACCGGCATCCTCCCTGCGGATGCCGCCCCGCACGTGCCGTACCTTCTGAAATAGGCGCGAATGCAGCCTCGCTCCTGAAGGGGAAAGGGGAAGAGGCCCTACGCCGCCAGCCGCCGATACAGGGCGACCTGCACCAGCGACAGCAAGAGCGCGCCTATCGCCGCGACGGCGCACGCCAGGCCGGCCGCGATCGCCACGATGACCGGATTACCGCCCCCGGCCGACACGAACGACAAGGGAATGCTGCCGAGCAAACCCGGGATCAGGAATATCGTCGCGTAGATCGCCGCCAGCATCCACCCGCGCCGCGCCGTCAGCGCCCAGCTCCGCGCGATCGCGGCGACCGCACCGATCGGGGCTTCGGCGACGATCACCGGTCCCATCAGCATCGTGCGGCCGTAGATGTAGAAGATCGGGCCGGCCGCGACGACCAGCAGCGCCGGCACGGCAAGCGTCATCGACATCAGCCCGGCCATCGGCAGCGACACCAGGATCGACGCCAGCAGATAGCGCGGGAACAGCGCCAGGCTGCGCGTCATCGCCCCGCCGAGCGACACGCGCCTGGGGTTGAGGTAGAGGGCGAACACGCTGAGCGCGCCGAACAGCGCCAGCAGCGGCGAGGCGAGGTACCAGCCGCCGTAGCTGCCAGCCCAGGCCTGGATCGCATCGCCCCAGGCGCGCATCGCCGCTTCGTCGCGCCCCTCGGGCATCGCGGGCAATGCCGGCAACAGCAGTTGCGCGGCGAACGGCCCCAGGAAGAACGCCAGCCCGGCGAGCGGCAGCAGGATCGCGCCGTCGCGCCGCCACGCCGCGCGCGCATCGTGGAAAGGTGCGGAAAAGAACCGGTTCACAGCCGCGGCTCGTCCCGCATCGGCGCTGCCGACGCCGGCGCGGCAGCGACGGGCATGCCGGACGCACCGACAATGGCGACATACAGCCGCGCGCAGAACACGCTCGCCAGCACGGTGAACACCGCCGACACCGCCGCGGCGGCGATCGCGGTGACCACCCCGGTCATGGTGATCGGCCCGGTGCCGCTGTCGAACAGCCGCAGGATCGTCCCCAGCACCGTCTGTACCGCCAGCACCGACACCATCGTGACGATGGCGTACAGCAGCAGCACGCCGACCAGCCGCCACGTCAGCCCGCGCGTCAGGCGAAAGGCGTGAGCGATCGCCCCCGCCCCGCGTCGTTCCTCGACCACCACGCTGGTCACCGGCGCCAATCGTGCGCCCACGAACAGGATAACGATCATTGCGATCAGGGCGTACAGCACCGCGAACCCGACGAAGCCCGGCGCCAGCCGCGACATCTCGACCTGGCCGGTCGCCAACGCCGTGGAGTCCAGCCCGCCGAGCGTCAGCAGCACGAACGCGGGGATCAGCAGCACCGATGCGGCGATGCCCAGCAGCAGGAACACCCCGATCGCCGGGAACAGGCGGCGCGATGCGGTGCCGGTCGCATCGGCCGGGCCGCGCCGCGGATCGATCGCCGCGGCGATGATCGCCAGCTGCGACCACAGCGACAGCAGCGATGCGACGAGCGACACCAGGCTCAGCCCGATCTTCAGCAGGGGCGCTGCGCTCTCGCGCAATCCTTCGGCGACGGTCAGGCCGGCCGAGGGCAGGAATATCCCGAATATCGCGATCGGCAGGATGACGCCCAGACGGTCCCCCAGCGTCTCGACCGTGCGGTCCCAGACATAGCCCATCTTCACCATCGCCCACGCCCCTTCGTCGCACCGGCCCGTCGTCGCACGAGGCCGCCCGCGGCGCTTAGCGTATAGTGCGACCGCTTGCCAATCAGACCGCACGCCCGCATCTGAAGCGGCATCATGGCCGACCTTCCCGACGACATCGAATGGCGCGTCAGCGCCGCCCCGGTCCCCTACGACGTCGCGCTGGCCGAAATGGACGCGCGCAACCGGGCGGTCCAGGCGGGCGAAGCGCGCGAGCTTGTCTGGCTGCTCGAACATCCGCCGCTCTACACCGCAGGCACCAGCGCCGACGTCGCCGAACTGATCGACCCGCGCTTTCCCGTGCACGCTACCGGACGCGGGGGACGCTATACCTATCATGGTCCGGGCCAGCGGATCGGCTATCTGGTGCTGGATCTCGCCAGGCGCGGCAAGGACGTGCGCTGCTTCGTCCATTCGCTGGAGAGGTGGGTGATCGACGCGCTGGCCCAAATCGGGATTACCGCCTTTCGTGCCGAGGGGCGGATCGGCATCTGGACCCACGACCCCCTCCGCGGCGAGGCGAAGATCGGCGCGATCGGGGTGCGGGTGAAGCGCTGGGTGACGATGCACGGCTTCTCGGTGAACCTGTCGCCCGACCTGTCGCATTTCGGCGGAATTGTGCCGTGCGGCATCGCCGACTATGGCGTGACCAGTGCCCAGGCGCTGGGCCGGGACGCGTCCCTCGCAACTTTCGACGCCGCTTTGGCGTTGTCGGCGCACGCGTTTCTGAACGCTCTGTGCTGCCCTGCAAAAATCGAGGCTTGAGGGGCGGTGACTGTTTGACTAA
>DASTEN010000025.1:0-3121 GCA_035709645.1 Sphingomonas sp. | reverse complement strand
CACGATCAGGAACTGACGCTTCGCCGTCACGGTCGCCCCGAACGCGTCTGGATGAACCTGGATTATTCGCCGGTGCTCGACGAAAGCGGGCTCCCGGGCGGCGTGATCTGCATCCTGAACGAAACGACCGATCGGGTGCTCGCCGCAAAACGCAGTGCTTTCCTGCTGTCGCTCGCCGACGATCTGCGTGCGCTGGGAACGGTGGACGAGATCGTCGCGCTGGCATCGCAGCGCGTCGCCGAATCGCTCGACGCGAATCGCGTGTTCTTCGCCGAAATCACCGACAGCGGCTGGATGACCGTCGCGCGGGACCATTGCCGATCCGTCCGGTCGCTGGCCGGTCGACACTCGCTGCAATCGTTCGGGTCCGGCCTGCTCCAGGCCTATCGGTCCGGCCAGCCGCTGGTCGCCTGCGATATCCCGAACGACGACGCCCTGACGCCGGACACGCGCGCCGGGCTGGCGGACCGGCAAGTGGCGGCCTTCATCGACATCCTGCTGTTCGACGAGAGCGACCGCGTCCACGTCTTCGCCGTGCAGTCGGCCACGCCGCGCGCCTGGACACCGGCGGAAATCACGCTGGTCCAGGAAGTCGGGGAACGGGTGAAGGCGGCGGTCGAGCGCGCGCGCGCCGAGGAAGGCCTGCGCACGCTGAACGAAACGCTGGAGGAACAGGTGGCGACGCGGTCGGCAGAGCGTGACCGGCTGTGGAACCTGTCGCAGGACATGCTGGCCCGTGCCGATTACGAAGGCATGATGTCTGCGGTCAGCCCGGCATGGACGCATGTCCTGGGCTGGTCGGAGGCCGAGCTGCTGGCGCGCGGCTATGCCAGCTTCATGCATGCCGACGACGAAGCGCACACCCTGGACGCGATCGCTCGAATGGCGCAGACCCGCCAGCCGACCCGCTTCGAAAACCGGATCGCGACGCGCGAGGGCGGATGGAAGCCGATCGAGTGGACCGTCGCCCCGGAGGCCGATGGCGTGAACTTCGTCGCGGTCGGGCGCGACCTGAGCGAAGCCAAGGCGCGCGAGGCGGACCTGGCAGCCGCGCAAGACGCGTTGCGCCAAAGCCAGAAAATGGAAGCGATGGGCAGCCTGACCGGCGGGGTCGCGCATGACTTCAACAATCTGCTGACCCCGATCATCGGTTCGCTGGACATGCTGATCCGCAAGCAGATCGGCAACGAACGCGAGCGACGGTTGATCGAGGGCGCACTGCAATCGGCCGAACGCGCGAAGACTCTGGTCCAGCGTCTGCTCGCCTTTGCCCGCCGTCAGCCGCTCCAGCCGACAGCGGTCGATGTCGCGCGCGTGGTCGACGACATGAGCGAACTGATCGGCGCGACGATCGGCCCGTCGATCGCCATTCGGATCGATGTCGCCGATGTGCCACCGGCGCGCGCCGACCTGAACCAGTTGGAAATGGCGTTGCTCAATCTGGCGGTGAACGCCCGCGACGCGATGCCCGACGGCGGCGAACTGGCGATTGCCGCCCGCCGGGAAACCGTCGACGACCATCATCCCGCGGGCCTGGCGCCGGGACATTACGTCCGCCTGAGCGTCGCCGATACCGGCGTCGGGATGGACGCCGAGACGCGGGCGCGTGCGATCGAGCCCTTCTTTTCGACCAAGGGTATCGGCAAGGGCACCGGGCTAGGGCTGTCGATGGTGCACGGGCTTGCCGCGCAGCTGGGCGGGGGGATGACGATCGACAGCCTGCCGGGCGTGGGCACCACGATCGCGCTGTGGCTGCCGATCAGCGCATCGGCGCTGGCCGACGACCGTCATACGGCCGAAGCCCCGGTCCGATCGAAGGGGGTGGGCGTGGCCCTGCTGGTCGACGATGAGGAACTGGTGCGGATGAGCACCGCCGATATGCTCGCCGACCTCGATTACGACGTGGTCGAAGCGGCGTCGGCGGAAGAGGCGCTGGCGCTGATCCGGGACGGGTTGATGCCGGACCTGTTGATCACCGATCATCTGATGACCGGGATGAGCGGTGCGCAACTGGCGCGGACGCTCAAGCACAACCGGCCCGACCTGCCGGTGCTGATCGTGTCGGGCTACGCCGAGAAAGACGGCATCGATCGCGACGTGCCGCGCCTGCCGAAGCCGTTCCGGAATTCGGAACTCGCCGCGAGCCTGGCGGCGCTGCGAGGACGCACACTCAACTGAGCCGATCGGCCGCGCCGTATTCCGTTTCGGAGGGCCGTCACGACGAAGCCGGATCGGCGTTGGCCCCCGGTCCGGAACAGTCGCCGGCCGCGGCGACGACGGCGGGCGGCTTCTTGCGCCCCATCGTCCAATTGGCCTGCATGCGCACTTTCGGATTGGGTGCGCACCAGATCTCGCCGGTGTCGTTGATCGCCGTCACCCAGATCAGATTATGCTCCTGCCCGTAATCGATGACGGCAAAGGCATAGCCGGGCCCCTTGTCGAGGACGTGGACCGGCAGGGGCGGGTCAAGCTGTTGAAAAGACATGATGCGTAAGCGTGCTACCGATCGGGAGGTTCCGCAGGCCCCGCCAAATCGGCAGCACACTTCAGAAAACGCGATGTTCTCGTCCGCGCTTGTTGCAGACCGGATACCGGGCTGATCGTCGTACGCCCGGACGACCGTCGGCACGATCCAGGTCGGCATACCAGACCTGTCGGCAGCGAATCGTCTCAGCGGCCCGCATCGGTTATCGAGAGGTACGGCTGCCCGGTCACCGAACCCATCGGCGACCGGGCAGGCACGTCAGCGCGTGGTGCAGGTATCGACCGGTCCCGACGCGAGATCCAGGCACCGTCCATCGACGTCGCCGGGCTTCAGTGGCAGGCCGACCAGGGCGGCCAGCGTCGGCGCGATATCGACCGTCTCTACCGCCAGCGGCTGCTCGTATCCCGCGATTCCCTTGCGCCAGAACAGGATCGGCACGCGGCGATCGTAGTTCCAGAAACTGCCGTGCGTCGCGACATAGCCCTTCGTCGGATCGGGAATCGGCGTCACGAACCGCTTCAGCACGACGATGAAATCCCCCGACCGCTCCGCATTGTAGCTGACCCGCGCGCGTTCCAGCAGGCTCCAGTCGTCGGGTGGCGTGGTGGGGAGCGGGGTCGCGCGGATTTCGGCGGC
>DASTEN010000024.1:0-2197 GCA_035709645.1 Sphingomonas sp. | reverse complement strand
CCGCCGCATCGCCCGCGGTGGCTGGCCGAAGTGTCGGATGAAGGCGCGACGCATCCGCTCGGGATCGTGAAAGCCGGTCGCAGCAGCGATCCGTTCGATCGGCTCGCGGGAATGTTCGACCCGCTCGCGCGCCGCCTCCAGCCGCAGCCGTTCGACCGCCTTGGCCGGACTGACCCCGACCTCGCGCATGAAGGAGCGCGCGAAGTTGCGCGGGCTCATCGCCATACGGTCTGCCAGCGCCTCGACCGTCAGTCGCTCGGCCGGATGCGCGCGAATCCAGTCGAGCAGCGAGGAGAAAGTCGTCGCATCGCCGCCAAGGTCTGCGAGCGCCGAGAATTGCGATTGGCCGCCAGGCCGGCGGTAATAAACCACCATCTCCTGCGCGACCGCGCGGGCGACCGCTTCGCCCAGATCGTCGGCGATCAGCGCCAGTGCGAGGTCGATACCGGCGGTAATCCCCGCCGAGGTCCAGATCGCACCGTCCCGGACATGGATATGATCCGACTCGACCAGGACGGCGGGGAAGTGTCGCCGCAACTGCTCGGCGCGCCGCCAGTGCGTCGTCGCGCGTCGACCGTCGAGCAGCCCGGCCGCCGCCAGCACGAACGCACCCGAACATACGCTGCACATCCGCCGGACCTGCTCCACCCGTCCGCGCAGATAGCCGAGACTATCGGCACACTGCATTGCGGTCCGACTGCCCTCCCCGCCCACGACCACCAGCGTGTCCGGCGCTGAAGCACTATCAGCGGCGATGCTGTCGAGCGTCACCCCTGATGAACTGCAAACCTTGCCGCCCATGATCGACAGGATCGTCAGGCTGTAAGCCTCCGGCGCCATCCTGCCAGCGATCTCGAATGCCGAGATCGGTCCCGCTGCATCCAGCAACTGGAAGCCGTCATAAAGAAAGATGCCGACCGCGCGCGCCATTGGCAGAAAGTGAGGGATCACTGTCATCCCGTCAATGACCATCCCGGCCTATGATCGCATCCACGCCATGAAGGGAGTGCCAGGATGCCCGATCAGCCGTTCCGCATCGTCTTCGCCGTCTGGCCGGGGATGACCCAGCTCGACTTTACCGGACCGCACCAGTTCCTGTCGCGCCTGCCGGGTGCCGAGGTGATCGTCGCCAGTCCCGATGGCGGTGCCGTCCCGAGCGAGGGTCTCGTCTTCGCCGACACCCGGCGGCTGGCCGATATCACGTCCTGTGACCTGATCTGCGTGCCGGGCGGGATGAATGCAACCGGCCTGGCCCTCGACCGCGCGTTCGTCGGCGACGTCCGGCGGCTGGGACTGGGCGCACGCTATGTCACCTCTGTGTGTACCGGCTCGCTGATCCTCGGTGCGGCCGGGCTGCTCGTGGGACGTCGAGCCACCAGCCATTGGGCGTGGCGGCATCTGCTGCCGCTGTTCGGAGCGGTCGTCGAGGAGGCGCGGGTCGTGCGCGACGGTCCCGTCATCACTGGAGGCGGCGTGACGGCGGGGATCGACTTCGCGCTGGTGGTGCTGGCGGAGATCGGCGGACCGGAACTGGCGCAGAGCGTCCAGCTCGGGCTGGAATATGCCCCCGCCCCGCCATTCGACGCAGGGTGCCCGGAGACCGCACCGCCCGACGCGCTGCTCGCCTGCCGCGCCCGCTTCGACACCCTGTCGAACCGGCGAGAGGCGGAAGCGCGCGAAGCCGCCGGTCGTCTTGCCGATCTGGGTGTCCTGCAATGAGCCGGCCGCCCCCCCCGCCCTTCGACCTCGATGGCGCGACCATGAAGGTGCGCCGCGCCGAGGATGCCTGGAACGGTCGTGATCCGGCTGCCGTCGCCTTGGCCTATACGCCGGACAGCAAATGGCGGAACCGCGCCGAGTTTCTGGTCGGACGCGCAGCGATCATTGCCTTCCTCCAGGCCAAATGGGTGCGAGAGCACGACTATCGACTGATCAAGGAGCTCTGGACCTTCGGCGGCGATCGGATCGCGGTGCGGTTTGCCTATGAGTGGCATGATGATGCCGGACAGTGGTTCCGCTCGTACGGCAACGAGAACTGGCAATTCGATGCCGCCGGGCTGATGCGCCGCCGGATCGCCAGCATCAACGACCTGCCGATCGCCGCATCCGATCGCCTGTTCCACTGGCCATCGGGCGTTCGGCCGGCAGACCATCCGGGTCTGAGCGATCTCGGATTGTAGAAGACAGGGTCCGCTGG
>DASTEN010000023.1:0-6380 GCA_035709645.1 Sphingomonas sp. | reverse complement strand
AAGGCGGCGGCGACCGATGCCGACGTCATCGCGTTTTGCGGCGTCAAGTTCATGGCCGACACCGCCAAGATCCTGTCGCCGGACAAGATCGTCGTCCTGCCCGACCTGGCTGCCGGCTGCAGCCTGGAGGACAGCTGCCCGCCGGACCGCTTCGCCGCTTTCCGCGCCGAACATCCCGATCACATTGCGCTGACGTACATCAACTGTTCGACCGAGGTGAAGGCGCTCAGCGACGTCATCGTCACCTCGTCGTCGGCGGAAAAGATCCTCGCGCAGATTCCGGCCGACCAGAAGATCATCTTCGGCCCCGACAAGCATCTGGGTGGCTATCTCAGCCGCAAGACCGGGCGCGAGATGCTGCTGTGGCCGGGCGTGTGCATCGTGCACGAGGCTTTCAGCGAAACCGAACTGCTGAAGCTGAAGGCACAGCACCCCGACGCGCCCGTCGCCGCGCATCCCGAATGCCCGCCGCACGTGCTGGACCATGCCGATTACGTCGGGTCGACCAGCGGCATCCTTGAGTTTGCCAAGACCTTCCCCGGGACTACGCTGATCGTCGCCACCGAACCGCACATCATTCACCAGATGGAAAAGGCGGTGCCGGAGAAGACCTTCATCGGAGCGCCGGGCGCGGACGGCAACTGCAACTGCAACATCTGCCCGTACATGGCGCTGAACACGATGGAGAAGCTCTACATCGCGCTGCGCGACCTCGAACCGCGGATCGAGATCGAGGAAGGCTTGCGGCTGCGCGCGAAGAAGAGCCTGGATGCGATGCTGGAGATGGCCGGCGCGACGGTCGGGCAGGGGGATCTAGGCCCGGCGGTGAAGGGCGACTGACCCTCTGCATCGTCATCCCCGCGCAGGCGGGGATCAATTCTGGCTGACCTGTCGATTCCAGCCGCACATTCAGCGACTATTGATCCCCGCCTGCGCGGGGATGACGGAGGATAGCTTGGTAACGATCCCCGATTTCGACCTCGACGCCTTCGTCGCCGCAACCCTTGCCGAAGACCTCGGCAACGCGGGCGACATCACCTCCGCCGCAGTCATTCCCGAAGGCGCGCGGTTCGAAGGCGTGATGGACAGCCGCGACGCGATCACCGTCGCCGGTCTCGAGATTGCCGAGGCGTTCTTCCGCACGCTCGACCGCGATGTGCAGATCGAACGGCTGGTCGAGGACGGCGCACGCGTTGCTGCCGGCACCGACCTGATGCGCCTGTCGGGAAATGCCCGCGCCATGCTGACCGCCGAGCGATCGGCGCTCAATACCGTCCAGCATCTGTCGGGCATCGCGACGCTGACCCGGACCTATGTGGATGCGATCGCCGGCACGGGCGCCACGTTGCTCGACACGCGCAAGACGATCCCCGGCCTGCGCGTGCTGGAGAAATACGCAACCCGCATGGGCGGCGCGACCAACCACCGCATGGGGCTGTGGGATGCGGCCATGATCAAGGACAACCATGTCGCAGTCGCTGGGTCGATCGAGGCCGCGGTCCACCGCGCGGTGACCGCCGGCATCGCGCGGATCATCGTGGAGGTCGATCGCGTCGACCAGATCGAACCGGCGATCGCCGCGGGGGCGACGCATCTGCTGCTCGACAATATGGACGTCCCGACGCTGCACAGGGCGGTGACCCTGGTCGCCGGCAGGGTGCCGACCGAGGCTTCCGGGGGCGTCCGGCTCGACACCATCCGTGCCATCGCCGAAACGGGCGTGACATATGTCAGCGTCGGACGGCTGACCCAGTCTGCGCCGGCGGCCGACGTCGGGCTCGACTTCACCAGCGTCGCCTAAAGCCGATTGCGGCGGGCCGGCGATCCGCTAGGTTGCCGGGCGAAGTGGGGAAGGGAACCGACATGATCCGGCCGAAGTCTATCGAGCTGTTCGAACGCTGTTACCTGGGCGGCTGGGCCGTCGGGCTGGTCAACACGCTGATCAACTGGTCCAACGTGCGGCAGGATGCGCGGGTGGTCGCCGCAGCGGAGCAGGTCGGCACCTGGTACCTGCCGACGATCACCGCCATCGGCCTCATCATCCCGCTGGTCCTGTGGTTCTTCATCGCACGCAAGGGCAGCGTCGTCGCCAAATGGATCATGGTCGTGCTGACCGCGATCGGCGTCATCGGCCTGGCACTGGCATTCGCGCGTGGCGACTATCCGGTGGCGCTTGCCGGGCTGCTCGGCCTGGTCGGGGTGGTCCTGAACATCGCAGCCGCCGCCATGCTGTTCCGGCCCGATGCCAAGCTGTGGTTCGGCGAGACGCCGACGCAGGATCCGGCGGCATGATGCTGCGCGCCGCCCTCGCGCTGGCCGCGATCGCTTCGCCTGCCGTCGCCTCCGCCCAGGCCTATGTCTGCCGTGCCCCCGATCGAGTCGACACGCCGCGCCCGGATGGGCCGACCCCGCAACAGCCACGGCGCGTCCTGCCGATCGGCGGCTATACGTTGGCGATCACCTGGGCGCCGCAATATTGCCGCGACAGCGGCGACCGCGCATCCGCGACCTTCCAGTGTGGCAGCGGTAACCGGTTCGGCTTTACGCTGCACGGTCTGTGGCCGGACGGGGAGGGCAAGGATTGGCCGCAATATTGCACCTCCGCGCCGATCCTCGATGCGGCCGAAATTCGTCGCAACCTGTGCGCGACGCCGTCTGCGCAACTGCTGCAGCATGAATATGCCAAGCACGGCACCTGCATGGGCGTGTCGCCGCGCGATTATTTCCGCCAGTCGACCGCACTCTACGGCAAGCTGCGCTACCCCGACATGATGGCGCTGTCGCGTCGTCCGGGGCTGACCGCCGGCCAGCTCGCGACCGCGATCGCGCGCGCGAACCGCGGTATGAACGCCACCATGATGCGGATCACCGCGACACGTCAGGGCTGGCTCGACGAAGTCTGGGTCTGTCTGAACACCCGGTTCGCCTATGCCGCATGTCCGGCGCATCAGGGCGGGTTGAAACCGTCGCAACGGGTGAAGATCTGGCGCGGCAGCCGCTGACGGCAGCGATGCACAGCATCCCGACGGGGCGCCGGACTCATCCGGCGATGGTTGCCCCGCCGGGATGATGCTTGTCCAGATGCCGGCGGATGATCCGCAGGTTTCGGGTGTTCGAGCGGAAGAAGAAGTCGGCCGCGTCGCCGACGACCGGCACCGCGCCCAACACCGTGTCGAACCCGACATTGGCCGCCATCCGCGCCAATTGCCATTTCGACATACCCAGGTTGCGCGCCTCCCACACGATCCAAGCCCCCATCGCGGTCGCGACCAGATCGCCGGCGACGGGAACCAATCCCAGGATCGCGTCCAGGCCGACGGCACGGTTGATGCCGGGCACGACGAAGCTGCGCTCCAGCAATCGCTCCATCGCCTCGATCCGCGTTCGTACGGCGGCGATATCCCGGCCCATCGACAGGCGGGGCATGGCGGTCATCGGGGTAGGTCGTACCATCCCCCTCAATTGGGATCGGTGCGCAGCCGGTTCAACGGGTGGAAGGCCCGCGCGTTGGGCGTCCATTGGCGCAGCCGCGTCGCGACCAGCGACCAGCGCAACGGCCGGGCGAACGGAATGTAGGACACATCCGCGGTCAGCGCCGAATCCGCCTGCGCCAGCATCTGCGCCCGCGTGGAGACGTCGGTCGCGATGCGGATGTCGGCGATCAGACGGGCGATCGGCAGGGCGCAGGGCTGGCAGGCGGCGCGCAGATACCAGCGCGCGCTGTCATAGGGGGCCACCCGATCGATCAGGCGCAGATGTGCCGTGGCGTCGTCGATCGCCACGCGTTCGGTACCGATGCCGACCTGCGCCAGCGCGGCAGCGATCTGACCATAGAGCAGCGTGGCGCCAGGCCCGGACGGCAGCGCGACCCGCAGGACCAACGGTTCGGGGTTTGTCCGACGATAGGTGACGACACGCGCCTGCGCCATCGCCAGCCGTTCGCTGTCGGGCACGCTGGACCAATCGGGCTGAGCCGGCGGCGATGCCGAATCGAGCGCTTCGGGCAGGATCGTATCGGTGGCGGCCCATGCGGTCGAAAAAGCCGACGTGACGATCGATCGATCGACCGCCAGTGCGATGGCCGACCGGTTGTCGCGGGTCGACAGAAACCCGTCGCGGCGGGACACGAGCAGTCCGAACAGCCCTGCTGCCGGATCGAGCCGGATATTTGCGGCGGGAATCTCGCCCAGACCGACCATCGGCCAATCGACGAAGGTGCCGCCTTCGACCAGGTCGGACTGCCGCCGGGCGAAGCGAAGGATGGCGACGCTGGCGCGTTCGGCACGCAGGCGGACCAGGTCCTGGGGCTTGGGTGCGCTCGGCCGGTCGTCCTCATCGATATCGGCCGGGTTGGGAACGGGACGCAGCAGGACGCTGGACGCCGACGCCTCGGCGATGCGGAACGGCCCGCTGCCCTCGCCACCGCCGGGTGCGGCGATGCCGAGTTCGGGCTGGGCGAACAGTTTCAGCAGGTCGGGGCGCGGACGGCTCAGGCGGACCTCGATCACCTGCGGCGTCATCGCCACGATTTCATCGATCGCGGTGAGATAGGGGAGCAGGGTGTTGCGCGATCCCGTTCCCAGCGCGCGGTTGAGTTGGCGGACGACGTCGGCAGCGACGACCGGGCGCCCGTCGCTCCACATCGCCTCGCGCAGGCGAAAGATCAGGCTGCGGCCATCGTCGATCACGATCCACCGCTCGGCCAATCCGGGTTCGATCCCGCCGGCGGCATCGAAGCGGACGAGGCCCTGTGCCACCGAATCGCGCAAAACGCGCGCGCCGGCCGGCATCGCGCCCTTCCGCGGATCGGCGGTCAGGCGGGTCGGGCCGACCACGCTGACGTCGACGGGGATATCGTCGGGCCGTTTCTCGCACGCTGACAGGGCGAGCGTGGCGGCCAACCCCAGGATGATGGTGCGGACGGCGGGACTCGAACCCGCACACCCAGATGGGCGAGGGATTTTAAGTCCCGTGCGTCTACCAATTTCGCCACGTCCGCGTGATGACGGTGCGAGAAGCAAGCGAAGCTTGGTTCCGACACCGTCGAGCCGGCCGGCAGGCGAAAGCCTGTCCGACGTCATGCGATTTACTCGCATGACGGCTCTCTGCGCTAGGGGTTTCATCGAGATTGTTCTGGCTGAAAAATCCGCCGCGGCAAAGCCGCGTCGTGACGTCAGTCCCCGCTTTCAGCGAGGCTGGCCGCAGTTCGGCGGGTCGGCACGTAACTCCGTTACCTGCCGCCTCTCACACATTCAACCGTGCCCGCATTTCCTTGCCGGGTTTGAAATACGGCACCCGCTTTGCGCTGACGTCGACCGATTCGCCGGTTCGCGGATTGCGGCCCGTCCGTGCTTCGCGGGCGCGGGTGGAAAAGGCGCCGAAGCCGCGCAGTTCGACACGGCCCTCCGCGATCAGCCGCGATACGATCTGTTCGAAGAACACTTCGACGATCTTTTCGATATCGCGCGTCGTCAAATCGGGATGATCCCGTGCGAGCAACTGGACTAGTTCTGACCGGATCATTCCGCCCCCCCAAGAGCGTCCCCGTATGACGAGGCCACCAGCGGCTCGCCTTGCGTGACCCCTCATACGCCGTCGCTATGATTTTCATCAATCCCGGAAACGAAAAAAGGGCGGTGGATTGCTCCACCGCCCCGTTTCGATCCAATGACTTGGGCTTACTTGGTTTCGGCGTTGCGCGCCTTCAGGGCCTCGCCGAGGATGTCGCCGAGCGACGCACCCGAATCCGACGAACCATATTGCTGCACGGCCTGCTTCTCTTCGGCGATCTGCATCGCCTTGATCGAGAAGGTCGGCTTCTTCGACCGGTCGAAGCCGGTGACCATCGCGTCGAACTTCTGCCCGACCTGGAACCGCTCCGGACGCTGCTCGTCGCGGTCGCGGCCGAGGTCGGTGCGCTTGATGAAGCCGGTCGCGCCGTCGTCGCCCTGCTGTACTTCGAGGCCCGCGTCGCGGACTTCGAGCACGGTCACGGTGACGATGCTGTTCTTGCTCAGCTTGTCGCCAGCGCCGGCCTGAACCGGACCACCGCGCTCGAGCTGCTTCATGCCGAGCGAGATGCGCTCCTTGTCCGGCTCGATCGCGAGCACGACGGCCTGAACCGTCTCACCCTTGCGGTGCAGGTTGAGCGCGTCTTCACCCGAGATGCCCCAGGCGATGTCGGACATGTGGACCATGCCGTCGACGTCGTTGTCCAGGCCGATGAACAGACCGAATTCGGTCGCGTTCTTGACTTCGCCCTCGACGGTCGAACCGACGGGGTGATCTTCCGCGAACTTCTCCCACGGATTCGCCTGTGCCTGCTTGAGGCCCAGCGAGATGCGGCGCTTGTCCTGATCGACTTCGAGGACGATCACATC
>DASTEN010000022.1:0-2650 GCA_035709645.1 Sphingomonas sp. | reverse complement strand
TCACGCACCGCCTCCAAGCCCAGTCTTGCCTGAATCACTTTTGGCAATTCCGGCAGCGCATCGACGAACCCGGGAATCGCCTCCCAAAGTTCGGGGTGATCCAGACCGTCCGACAGAACTGTCAGCATCAGGTCGATCACGTCCTGCGCGGACAGGTGGGCGGCATCGTGCCCCTCAGGCACGTCGTCGATTGCGTGAGCAGCCGGAACGACCTCGTGACTATCAACTGCCGACATATCCATGGCCGCCTCCCAAGTGTTACCTCGGGCTAACCAGTGTCGGTAAATGACGCGTTAACGACGCCGCTCGGTAGCCAAGCGGGGGGGGGCGGGGGCGCGGGGCCGGATCACACGCCAAACGATTGTCGAAAAAATGGTGCCCAGAAGAGGACTCGAACCTCCACGCCCTTGCGAGCGCCAGCACCTGAAGCTGGTGCGTCTACCAATTCCGCCATCTGGGCACGGGGTAGGCCGGCGCCTCTAGGGGAGGGATCGTGGGGCTGTCAACACCCGTTTTGCGGTCGAGCGGGTTGCGGCGGGCTTGCGTGCGCGGCATGGGGGCGGAAACGGGATTGGCGCGAAGGGTAATCGGGCATGAAGGACAAACTGGTCGTGCTGTTCGGCGGCGGCGGATTCGTCGGGCGGTATGTCGCGCAGGCGTTGCTGGCAGCCGGCGCGCGTGTGCGGATAGCGCAGCGCGATCCCAAGCAGGCGTTTTTCCTGAAGCCGCTGGGCGGGCTCGGCCAGACGCAGTTCGTCGCCGCCGATGTCCGCAAGCCCGATTCGGTCACCCGCGCGCTCGCCGGGGCGGATGCGGTCGTCAACCTGGTCGGTGCCTTTGCCGACATGACCGCGCTGCATGTCGATGGCGCGAAGACGATCGCGCAGGCAGCGACGGCCGCCGGTGCCGGCGCGCTCGTCCATGTCTCGGCGATCGGTGCCGACCCTCAGTCCGCGTCGGAATACGGCCGCAGCAAGGGCGAGGGCGAAGCGGCCGTCCGCGCCGCCTTCCCCGCCGCCACCATCCTGCGCCCGTCGCTGGTGTTCGGACGCGAGGATGAATTCACCAACCGTTTCGCGGCGATGATCGCGCGGATGCCGGTCGTACCGGTGCTGCGTGGATCAACGAAATTCCAGCCGGTCTATGTCAAGGACGTCGCCCGCGTCGTCGTCGCCGCGCTGGCCGATCCGAAGGCGTTTGCCGGCCGCACGCTGGACCTCGGCGGGCCGGACGTCCTGACGATGCGGCAGATCCACACGTTCCTGGGCGATGCGGTGCTGCGCCACCCGCCGATGCCCGACCTGCCCGAGGCGGTCGGTTCGGCGATCGCGGCGATGGGCTTCCTGCCGGGTGCGCCGATTACGCGCGACCAGTGGGCGATGCTTGCGCAGGACAATGTCGTGAGCGGAGAGAACGGTCTGGCCGCCGCCGGCATCACGCCGACGCCGATGGCGGCGGTCGCGCCCGAATGGCTTGTCCGTTTCCGCCGCCAGGGCCGCTTCGCCAAGCGCGTGACGGCCTGAACGCAGCATGGAGATCATCACCGCGATCATCCTCGGCATCGTCGAGGGCATCACCGAGTTTCTGCCCGTATCGTCGACCGGGCACCTGATCCTGGCGACCGAGCTGTTGGGCTATGACGCGGCGCGCTGGTCGGTGTTCAACATCGCCATCCAGCCCGGCGCGATCCTGGCGATCGTCGCGCTCTACTGGCGGACGTTCCTGGCGGTGGCCAAGGGGCTGCTGAGCTGGGAGGCGAATTCGGTCGCCTTCGTGCGCAACCTGCTCCTCGCCTTCTTTCCGGCGGTCGTGCTGGGGCTGGCGTTCGGCGATCAGATCGACGCGTTGCTGGAAAACGCGGTCGTCGTCGCCTGGGCGCTGATCGTCGGCGGCGTCGCCATCCTGATCGTCGAGCGGCTGGCCAAGACCGACAATGTGCTGGGCATCTCGGGCGTGTCGATCGGCCAATCGATCAAGATCGGGCTGGTCCAGTGCATCGCGATGATCCCGGGGGTCAGCCGGTCGGGCGCGACCATCATGGGCGCGATGTCGCTGGGGATCGATCGCCGGACCGCTGCCGATTTCAGTTTCTTCCTGGCGTTGCCGACGCTGACCGGGGCGACCGTCCTGCAGCTGTACAAGCACCGCGCCATGATCACGCCCGGCGACCTGGAACTGATCGCGATCGGCGCGGTCGTGTCGTTCATCGTCGCGCTGGTCGTGGTGAAGGCTTTCATGGCTGTCGTCACCCGCTACGGTTTCGGCCCGTTCGCCTGGTATCGAATCGCTGCCGGAACGGCCGCGTTGGTGTGGCTGAAAACGCGATAGGTCCGAAACGAGACTAAACTCGCGACATAAAATTGCTATGCTGGGCAATCTTTGCAAAAGCCCCCGGAAGATAGGTCATTATCATTGACGTAGTTCCGCGATATCGCGTGACACAAGGCTAATGACGCCATAGCCGGATGCTCGAAAGGATCGAGCATGGCGACCGAGCAACTGCTGAAGTTCGTAAACCGCGAACAGGCGTATCCAGCGAAACGTGACGCGGATGCGCGCGCGGCGGATTTCCGCGAGATCGCCGAACGCTATGCCCCGCCCGCCGCCGAGGATCAGGCCGGGCGCTGTTCGCAATGCGGCGTTCCCTATT
>DASTEN010000021.1:0-8803 GCA_035709645.1 Sphingomonas sp. | reverse complement strand
CATGCCGCTGCAGGGCCTGGGGTCCGACGAACGCGTCGGCGTATTGCTGGGCCAAATGACACTGGCGGAAAAGATTGGCCAATTGACGATCATGCCCGCGGCCGCGGCGTCGGCCCAGGCTACTGCCGCAAACCCGGCGTTTCGTGCGGCCGATAGCGCGCAACGGCAGGCGGTCGCCGCCGGGCGAATCGGTGCATTGTTCAATTCTGGCGACGCCAGCTGGTTTCAGGAGATGCAGTCGATCGCTCTTCAAAAGTCACGGCTCAAGATTCCACTACTGTTCGCTGGCGATGTCATTCACGGCTTCCACACCGTGTTCCCCGTGCCGCTGGGAGAGGCGGCAAGTTTCGATCCTGCGCTGGCCGAGCGGACGGCTCGGGCGGCGGCGATCGAATGCGCGGATGTCGGCATTCGCTGGACATTCGCGCCTATGGTGGATGTTGCGCGGGATGCGCGGTGGGGGCGTGGCGTGGAGGGGGCGGGCGAGGATGTCTTGCTGAACGCTAGGATGGCCGCTGCGCGCGTCCGGGGCTTCCAAGGCCGAGACGGCTTGGCACATCGCCATGCGGTATTGGCGACACCGAAGCATTTCGCGGCTTACGGCGCAGCCGAAGGCGGTCTCGATTACGCCGCTGTCGACATATCCGAGCGGACGCTTCGCGAAGTCTATCTACCGCCGTTCGCTGCAAGTTTTGCGGCCGGCGCGCAGGTGACGATGGCGGCCTTTCACGCGTTCGATGGCGTCCCGGTCCACGCCAACACCTGGCTGCTGACCGACGTTTTGCGCCGCGACTTGGGCTTCGATGGACTGGTGGTGTCGGACTGGGAAGCCGATCTCGAACTGGTGACTCATGGCGTGGCTCGCGATAGGCGTGATGCAGCTCGGCTCTCCATCCTCGCGGGTGTCGATATGAGCATGACGAGCGGCCTGTACGGCGACCATCTGGAATCGCTTGTCCAAGAGGGCGAGGTTCCGATGGCACGGATCGACGAGGCCGTCCGCCGCGTGCTGACGCTCAAGTCGCAGCTCGGCCTTTTCGAGCGACCGATGCCCTCGCGAACTGCGGAGACTGGGAATGCCCCCCGCTTTCGCGCCTTGGCTCGTGAGGCTGCGGCGAAAGCTTGCGTATTGCTGAAGAACGACGGTGACCTTTTACCGTTGGCAAAGGGAGCGAAGATCGCGCTGATCGGACCGCTCGGCTTCGGGCACGGCGACCTGCATGGTACATGGTCTGTGTTTGCTGACGATCGCCACTCGGTACCGCTCGACACGGCGATGCACGAGGCCATCGGTATCGGTTCTACTCTGCTCGTGGAGCCAGGATGCGCGATCGAAGCGGCGCTGGACGGCGGCATTCACCGCGCTGTCGCTGCCGCGCGCGCAGCCGATGTTGTAGTACTGGCGATCGGCGAGGGCGAAATAATGTCAGGCGAGGCGCAGTCGCGTACCAGCATCGCCTTGCCTGGGGCCCAGGTCGATCTGGCAAAGGCGATCCTCGCTCTCGACAAGCCGACGGTCGTCACGCTGCGCAATGGTCGCGCGATGGCGATCGATCCTGTGATCCGCGATCGGGCGCAGGCGATCCTCGTAACCTGGTTTCCGGGCACGGAGGGTGGAAATGCGATTGCGGACGTTCTTTTCGGACGCGTCGGCCCACAGGGACGCTTGCCGGTCAGCTTCCCGCTCGATTCCGGACAGGTCCCGTATTTTTACGCGCACGGCTCGACTGGCCGTCCCTCTCGCGGGGAGGGACCTAATCGGCACCGGGCGCGCTACCGCGAAGTTGAGGCGGCTGCGGCCTGGCCGTTCGGACATGGCTTGACCTATGGAGAGATCAGGTACGACGACTTGACGCTCAGCGCGCCGACACTGTCTCCGGTCGGTTCGGTGTCGATCAGTGTCCGCTTAAGCAATTCGGGCCAGCGCACGGCAGTCGAACTTGCCCAACTTTACATCCGCGATCGATTGGCCCGCGTCGTACGACCTGTCCGCCAGTTGATAGATTTCCAGCACGTCACTCTGGCGCCTGGGGAGAGCAGAACCATACAATTCGATATCACTGAAACGCAATTGCGGTATGTGGGGCTCGACATGACATGGCGCAGCGATCCCGGCGTATTCGACGTGTGGGTGGCGCCATCGGCGACGACCGGCCCGAGGGGCGAATTCGCTCTGCTTGCCTAATCGCGGTCGTCAGACCGGCGGCCACAACCGCGAAGCCGCCGCGGCGAAAAAATGATAGGTATTGTTCACGCGGCAGCCGCCTGACGGAGGCCAGGTTGCCGGGCAGCCGCATCGAGATCATGTTCGGCCTCTTGAAGGACTGGCGCCGCGTCGCAACCCGCTACGACCGCTGCCCAGCCGCCTTTTTCTCTGCTGGCGCCCTCGCTGCCACCGTCATCTTCTGGCTATGACCAATGGGTCCTGACTCTAGAAAGTGTGCTCAAAACATCTCGTGATATGAACATCTTATTTGCTGATGCGGTGTCCTTTAGGCGGCACCATTCCGAAAGCGTCAAAATCACGCAACCTGGTTCAGTGGCGTTTCTATGTATGGTCACAGCGAAGATTTGCCGCGTCGTTCGTCGAAACTTTCCGCCGTTTTCGCGGCGCCCCCCGCGTTTCCATAAGCGGTGCGTATCGCAACCTGGTGAAACGACGTTATCGCCTGCGCGACAGCACGTCGGTGGTTACCGAATCGTTCGGGGGCAGGTCCGCCCATCCACCGAACCGCGTTGAGCCAAGATCCCAGCGATGCCTGCTATTCCGCAAAGAGCATCTCGGGCGTGATCGGCAGGTTGCGAATGCGATTGCCCGTCGCGTTGTAGATGGCGTTCGCCACGGCTGCGGCTACGCCGGTGATCCCGATCTCGCCGATGCCATGCGCGCCCATCGGGGTATGGGGGTCGGCGATGTCGGTCCACATCACGTCGATCTCGGGCACGTCGAGGTGCACGGGGAGGTGATATTCGGCCAGACTGGGGTTCATGATCCGCCCGTTACGTTCGTCGAACAGCGTCTCCTCCATCAGCGCCATGCCGAGCCCCATGATGATCCCGCCGCGAAACTGGCTGGTCGCGGTCTTGGGGTTGAGGATGCGTCCGCAATCGAACGATCCGAGGAAGCGGGTGACGCGGGTTTCGCCGGTGACGGCGTTGACCCGCACCTCGCAGAACAGCGCACTGTGCGAATGCATCGACCAGTGCATCAGCTCCAGCGGCGGCGACCCGGCCTTCGTCACCGTCACGCTGTCGCGCTGCGCGCGCATGAGGATCGACGCGTAGCTTTCGCGCCTTGCGGGATCCTCCAGGCTGGCGAGGCCGCCCGCATCGCTGCCGACCGCGTCAGCCGCCAGCCCGGCAAGCGGGGAATCGTTGCCGGCGAGTTTCAGAAGGTCGCCGACCAACGCAGTTTGCGCGGCGATGACGGCGGCGCCGATCGCCGCGGTCTGCTGCGACCCACCAGCCATGATCGCCCCGGGAATGGCGGAGTCGCCATATTCCACCTCGACCCGATCGAGCGGCAGGCCGAGCCGCTCGGCGGCGACGATCGCGGTCGTCGTCGACGTTCCCATGCCCATCTCGGCCGCGGCGACCTCGACCTTGGCGCGGACGTCGTCACCGTCACGGGTCAGCGTGATCCGCGCTTCCGCGCCGGGCATCCGGTAATAGGGATAGGTCCCGGTCGCGCAGCCCATGCCGACCAGCCATTCGCCATCCTGCCGCGATCGCGGGGTGGTCGATCGATCCTGCCAGCCGAACCGCTCGGCCCCCTGGCGCCACGCCTCGACGATGTGACGCGATGAGAAGGGGAGGCCGCTGGTCGGGTCCGTGTCCGGTTCGTTGCGGATGCGCAGCTCGACCGGATCGATCCCGAGATCGGCGGCCAGTTCGTCGATCGCCGATTCGAGCGCGAAGGTGCCGACCGCTTCGCCCGGTGCGCGCATGAACGTGTTGGCGAGCATATTCATCCGCGCCACCTCCACCTTCAGCAGCAGGTTCGGCGCGGCATAGGCCGCACGGGTGCCGAGGATGAATGGTTCGGGCATGGCGTTGTGCGGGGTCATCACCGACAGGCCGGTGTGGATCAGCGCATCGAACCGTCCATCGGCCTGCGCGCCGATCGCGACGCGCTGTTCGGTCAGCGTCCGTCCGCCGACGATGCGATACACGCCCTCGCGCGACAGGGCGATCCGTACCGGCCGGCCGCTCACTTTGGCAGCAGCGGCGGCGATGATCTGATGGTCCCACAGCCCCTTGCTGCCGAACCCGCCGCCGACATAGGGCGAGGTCAGGCGGACCTGATCGGTGGTCAGTCCGAACACGTCGGCCATCGTCTGCGCCTGTTGCGTGACCATCTGGCTGGCGTCGTGGATCACCAGGCCGTCGTCGATCCAGGCGAGCGTCGCGGCATGCGGCTCGATCGGGTTGTGGTTGTGGCGCGGTGTCCGATAGACGGCATCGACCCGGTACGGGGCGGCGGCCAGCGCGGCTTCCGCATCTCCGATCTCGTTCCGCAGCGGCTGGCCCATGAACAAGCCCTGTTCGATCCCGTTCGCCTTTGCACCGGCCAGATCGGTGGTCGACGGTTCGGCGGCATAGGTCACGTCGATCAATGCGGCGGCGTGGTCGGCCTGTTCCTGTGTTTCGGCGAGCACGCACGCGACCGGCTGGCCGTTCCAGTGGATGCGGTCGTCCTGCAGGATCGGCAGGTCGGACGCGCCGACCGCGGTCGCGGACGACCCGAAGACGGGGGGCGGCGCCATCCGCGGCGCATTTTGGTGCGTCATCACCAGCACCACCCCGGGGGCATTTTCCGCCGCGTGCGTATCGATCGTCGCGATCCGCCCGCGCGGGATCGTTGCGTAGGTGAGTGCGGCGTAGACCATGCCGTCGAAACGGTGTTCGGCGGCGAAGGCGGCGGCGCCGGTCACCTTCAGCCTGCCGTCCAGCCGCGAGATGGGCTGGCCGATCAGCCCGTGCTTGCGCGCGATCAGCGGATCGGGCGTGCCACCGGGAATCCAGCTGTCCGGGGCGAGTGGCACGAGTTTCTCCAGTGCATTCTGCACCAGGCCCTGCGCTGCCTGCTTTGCGGTGTCGACGATGCTCACGCTGCATCTCCCTTCGTCAGTGCGGTCAGGACGGCGGCAAGCGTCCGCGATGCCAGTGCCGGTTTGAAGCCGTTGTCCCGCAACGGTCGGGCGTCGGCGAACTCCGCCGCGGCCGCATCGAGGAATGCCTGGTGCGTCGCCGGACCACCGCGCAGCGCGTCTTCCGCGATCGTCGCGCGCCACGGCTTGTGTGCGACGCCGCCAAACGCAATCCGGACGTCGGCAATGCGGTCGCCCGCCGTCTCGACCGCCGCGGCGACCGAGACGAGCGCAAAGGCATAGCTCGCGCGGTCGCGGACCTTGCGATAGGTCGAATTTGCGGCAAGCGGCAGCGGCGGGAGTTCGATTCCGGTGACGAGTTCGCCCGCCGTCAGATTGGTGTCGCGATCGGGGTGATCGCCGGGCAGGCGGTGCACATCGGCGAAGGGCAGCATGCGCGCGCCCGCAGGCCCGTCGAGGTGCACCGTCGCATCGAGCATCGCCAGCGCGACGCACATGTCGGACGGGTGGGTCGCCACGCACGCCGCCGATGCGCCGAGCACGGCGTGGATGCGATTGAAACCCTGCCGCGCGTCGCAGCCCGATCCGGGTGTCCGCTTGTTGCAGCGTGATCCTTCGACGTCGTAGAAATAGGTGCACCGCGTCCGCTGAAGCAGGTTGCCGCCGACCGTCGCCATGTTGCGGATCTGCGCCGATGCGCCCGCCAGGATCGCGCGGGCCAGCACCGGATAGCGCTCGCGAACGACGCGGTGTTCGGCCAGGGTGGTGTTGCGTACCGCCGCACCGATCAGCAGGCCGCCGTTTTCCGTCTCCGTGATCTCCGCGGGCAACAGGCTCACGTCGATCAGTCGCGTCGGTTGCGCGATCCGTTCGCGCATCAGATCGACGATGTTGGTGCCCCCGCCCAGATAGGCAGCATCGGCCGCGCCGCCCAACCGCAAGGCATCGGCCCGATCGGCCGGGCGTGCATAGTCGAACGGGGTCATGCCGCCACCGTCGCGCGGATCGCGTCGATGATGCCGTTGTGCGCGCCGCAGCGACACAGATTGCCGCTCATCCGTTCCTGGATTTCGTCGCGGGTCAGCGCGACGTCGGCGGACAGGTCGTCGCTCAGATAGCTCGGCACCCCGCGCCGCGCCTCCGCCGCCATGCCGATCGCCGAGCAGATCTGTCCGGGCGTGCAATAGCCGCATTGGAAGCCGTCGTGTTCGATGAACGCGGTCTGCAGCGGATGCAGCGCCCCGTCGTTTGCCAGCCCCTCGATCGTCGTCACCTGACGGCCGTCATATTGTACCGCCAGGGCCAGGCAGGACAGGATCCGCTCACCGTCGACCAGAACGGTGCACGCCCCGCAGGCGCCCTGGTTGCAGCCCTTTTTGGTTCCGGTCAGGTGCAGCGTCTCGCGCAGATGATCGAGCAGCGATACGCGAGCGTCGGCGGGTGCCGGCACCTCCATCCCATTGACGACAAGCGGCATCGTTCACTCCCGATCATCTTTGCCCATAGGCAACGAAGAGACTGCCATGTTGTGCCGTCGCTCGGAACCGATTGTATGACACGCCGGACGAACTGGCCCGCCGTCCGGATCAGGCGAGCGCATGGGACGAAGACTCGCTCGGGTATCGGGGCTGCCCGCCGGCGCGGCCATGATCCGTCCGGGCCGGTCCGCTTTGCCGGCAATTTGTCGGCAAAATGCATCGCTGTTCGGCCGGCATTCGGTCGCCGAACAATCGCGGCGTGCCGCCGCTTCGGCGCGTGCAAGCGGAGCCATTCGTGTCACCATCGGTTTGCCGAAAGTGCGACCGCCTCAGGTCAAGACCGGCGTCAGGGTGGCGCAGGACGCCGGGGAAGGGCCATCACGCGGCGTGCGAGGGGGGCGGGGACGATCGTCGGCAGATGTCCCCGGTTTCCGGCCGGGCGGGCGACGGGAAATCGGGTATCGGACAAGGGAGTGGCACCGAGTGGAAGACGGCGCGGTGGACGAGCGGGGCAGATTACGACGATGGTGGCGCATCTGGGTGGTCGGTGGCGTCGATCACGATGCGGTGCTGCGCCAGATCGCAGAGGATTCGGGCTGGTCCGGGCGCTACGCCTTCCTGATCGTGGTGTCCGCCGCGATCTCCCTGCTCGGGCTGCTCATGCCATCGGTCGCGGTGCTGATCGGGGCGATGCTGTTGTCGCCGCTGATGATGCCGATCATCGGTCTGGGGTTCGGCATCGCGACGCTCGACACGCGCGAGATCCGGCGTGCGGCCATGGCGCTTCTCGCCGGCGCGACGCTGGCGATAGTCCTGTCGGTGGCGCTCGTCAGCCTGTCGCCGATACAAACGATCACGAGCGAGATCGCCGGTCGAACGCGGCCGACGCTCTTCGACCTGCTGGTCGCCCTGCTGTCCGCGGTTGCCGGCGCCTACGCGTTGATCCGCGGGCGGGGCGGCACGGTGGTCGGGGTGGCGATCGCCATCGCGCTGATGCCGCCGCTTGCCGTGGTCGGCTTCGGGATCGCGACCGCGAACTGGACGGTGTTTGCGGGGTCGTCGCTGCTGTTCCTGACCAATGCGATCACCATCGCGCTGACGGCGGCGTTGGTGGCGCGCGTCTATGGCTTCGGCAGCCATTTGTCGCCGCAACACACGGGGTGGCAGCTGCTCCTGTTCATCATCGCGCTTGGCCTGTTGTCGGTGCCGCTCGGTGCCGGTCTTCGCCAGATCGCGTTCGAAGCGGTCGCCCAACGCCAGGTGCGCGACACGATCGCCGCCCGCTTTCCCGATACCTCGCGGCTCGGCCAGCTGGATCTCGACTATGCTGCTCCGCCCGTTCGTATCCGCGCGGTGATGTTCACGCCCAAGCTCGATCCGGAGGCGGATCGCGTCCTCGCCAGCGATCTGCGCCGACGGCTAAAGCGGCCGGTGGACCTGCATGTGGATCAGCTTCAGGTCGACCAGAGCGCCGGCGGGGTCGAGGCCGCCCAGATCGCCGGGGCTACGACCACCGCACCGGATACCGATCGGCAGCGGGCCGTCGCCGACCTTGCGCTGATGGTGGGGGTCGACCCGTCCGAAGTGTCGGTCAGCCGCGCGACGAACACGCTTCAGGTCACCGCGGCTACGCTGCCCGGACTCGGACTGACGGGATATCGCGCGCTTGAGACGCGGGCAGCGGCGCGACTGGCTCCCTGGACGGTCCGGCTCCTTCCGCCGGCCGACACGCCGCTGCCGCCGGTCACCGTGGATGCCGGCGTAATCGACGTCGGCACGCTTGATGCGGCGGCGTGGGGCTCAGCGCGCCTTGGCCGTGCCATCGCGATCGACGGGGGATCATCCGCGCAACGCCGGGCGATCGCCAGCGGGATCCGTGATCGGGGCGGGATGGCGATGGCGAATGCGGCGGGAGGGGCCCTGCGACTTTCGTTCGCCGACACTCCGTAAATCGCGGTGATGCGCCGCTTCCCCATCCGGTCGTGTCGCAATTGGCGACCGGCTGAAGACCGTCGATCGCTTGCGGCAACGGAAATCGGATCGTTGGCCATTGGCGAGGGATCCGTTTGCCTGCATCGTCCTGACCGGAACGGGCCGTCGGCCCCCTGCGGGAGAGATCGGGCAATGACGTCTTGGCTACACATCATTCTGGCGGCCGCGTGCATCGCCGCGCCCACCGCCGCCCATGAAACATCGATCGCGGCGGAACGTGCC
>DASTEN010000020.1:0-5258 GCA_035709645.1 Sphingomonas sp. | reverse complement strand
CCCCGCCTTTGCCGCCAGCAGCGCCTGGTTGGCGGAAAAGCACAGCGTCACGTTCACCATCGTGCCGTCGTCGGTCAGCGCCTTGCAGGTCTTCAGCCCATCGATCGTCAGCGGCACCTTCACCGCGACATTGTCGGCGATCCTCCGCAGGATCTCGGCCTCGCGCATCATGCCCGCATGGTCCAGCGCGACGACCTCCGCCGACACCGGGCCGCTGGTGATCGTGCAGATCTCGCGCACGACCTCCAGGAAATCGCGGCCCGATTTGTGGATCAGCGACGGGTTGGTGGTGACGCCGTCGACCAGACCCGATTCGGCCAGATCGCGGATGTCGCCCGTATCGGCGGTGTCGACGAAGAACTTCATGGCTTTGCTCCTTCGTCGGGTCAGGCGGCCTGGTCGAGCGTCATGCGCGACCCGTCGGCATTGCGCAGATACACCCCGCGGTCGAGCTGCTGGCGGCGCAGTTCGTCGACGTCGATGTCGGCGGGCGAGCGGTT
The DNA here is from genome assembly GCA_035709645.1 of Sphingomonas sp. GTDB lineage: Bacteria > Pseudomonadota > Alphaproteobacteria > Sphingomonadales > Sphingomonadaceae > Sphingomonas. The sequence goes on along the minus strand of DASTEN010000020.1, from coordinate 4,758 downwards.
GCCGCGGACCGAAATCTTGGCCGCGCGGCCGGCCGCTTCGCCCATCGCCATGCATGTCGCCATGACGCGGATCGCGCCCATCGCTTCATGCGTCGCCGAAATGCTGCGCCCGGCGACCAGCAGGTTGCCGACGTTCTTGGGGACCAGTGAGCGATAGGGAATGTCGTAACAATCGCCGCACCAGATCAGCGTGCAATCGTCGTCGCCCGGGCGATGGATGTCGATCGGATAGCTGGCGACCGCGATGGCATCGTCGAAATGGCGGCAGGACAGGACGTCGTCCTGATCCAGCACATAGTCGCCGACGATCCGGCGCGTCTCGCGGATGCCCAGGAACGGCGCGGTCTTGGTGAAATAGGCGTTCTCGAAACCCGCGACATAGTTGATCAGATAGGTGACGATGTCGTCGATCTGGCGGCGCCCCTCGATCTCGCCTTCGGTCAGGCTGCGCGCGTCGGTGCCGTCGGTGCCCTTCACGCGGGTCATGTTGATCCACACCTCGCCCTTCTTCAGGCCGGTGATGATGATCGTCCGTTCGTTGGGGATTTCCAGCCCGCGTTCCTCGCGCGCCTGGGCGATCAGTTCGCGCAGCCCGACGACGATGAACTGGTGGTTCTGGCCGAAATATTCCGCCGGGATGAAATCGGTCAGGTACGTCCGGGCGGCCGGCGGCGCTTCGGCGATGGTGGTCCGCAGCTTGTCGGTATCGACCCCGGCCAGGCAGAACATCAGCGTCGGCGGCTGCATGCCGCCATCGCTGTTGCCCTTTTCGGTCGGCACGCCCGCATTATAGGCGACGTCGGCATCGCCGGTGCAGTCGACCACCACCTTGGCGAGGATCGCGCTGCGCCCGCTCTTGCTTTCGGTGATCACGCCCTGGATCGCGCCGTCTTCGACGATCGTCCCGGCCAGAAAGGTGTAGAACAGGATGTCGATGCCCGCTTCGGTCAGCATTTCCAGCGCGACGGTCTTCACCGCCTCGGGTTCGACCAGCGTGATGCCCATGTGCAGCGGGCACGGACGGTGTTCGCTGGCGCCGTCACGTTCGGTGCGCAGGCGTTCGATGAACTTCTGCGGCAGCCCGTCGATGATCTGATTGCCCTTCTGCCCCAGAAATCCGAGCACCGGCAGGCCGATCGTCATGTTGCCGCCCAGGAAGCTGCGGCTCTCGATCAGGCCGACGCGCAAGCCGTCTTCGGCCGCGGCGAGTGCGGCGGTGATCCCCGACGGGCCGCCGCCGACGACGAGGACGTCGTAGGTCGCGGTGACGGCAAGCGTGCGGGCGGGTTCCTGGATGGTGCTGGCGAACGGCGATGACATGGCGTGCTTTCCTAATGACAGGCGAAAGGGGGAGGGGTCAGGCGAGCGATGGTGCCGGCGGGGGCGCGGGGGCGCGTTCCTCGCGGACCATCGTCCAGAGGATGACGATGGCGATCGGGTGGAGCAGGGCCATGACGAGGAAGATCTGGTTGGCGCCAACGCTGCCGATCAACTGGCCTACGAAGTAGTTGAAGATTACAGCGCCCGCCGCACCGCAGCCGCCTGCGATGCCCAGCACGCTGGCGGCGTTGTCGACCGGGAAGCTTTCGGCGATGACCACGCTGATCGTGAACAGCCAGCTGAGCGCCGCGACCGCGACCAGGCTGAACACCAGCAGCGTCGTGAAGGCGTTCGGCAGATACGGGGTCAGCGCGCACAACGGTGCCAGCAGGCCGACGGCGGTCAGCATCCGCTTGCGGCTGAGCAACGGGCTCGCCCCCCGCCGGACCATCCGGTCCGACCACGCGGCGGTGGCGATGCTGCCCAGGTCCGCAGCCAGGAACGGAATCCACCCGACCATGCCGACCTGTTGCAGCGTCAGCCCGGAATCCTCCTGCAGATAGCCCGGCAGCCAGAACAGGCAGAAATACCAGACGGGATCGCTGACGAAGCGGATCAGCAGGATGCCCCACAGGCTGCGGGTGCGCCAGAGCTGCGGCCAGGTGAAGCGCGGGGCGGTGACCGACCCGGCGGTCGTCACGGCCACTTCGCGGCGGATCGTCTCCGGCGGGTCGCGATAGACCAGCCACCACACCAGCGCGATCAGCAGGCCGATCACGCCGGAGACGAAGAAGACGCTCCGCCAGCCATGCGCGATGGCTAGCCAGGCGATCAGCGGCGGGGCGATGATCGCGCCGATCGATCCGCCCGCCACGCACAGGCTGTTGGCGGTCGCCCGCAGTCGCCCGGGGAACCAGATGGCGACGACCTTCAGCTGCGCGGGATAGTTGGTCGGCTCCGCCAGGCCCAGCAGCGCGCGCGATGCGCCGAACATGCCGATGCTGCGCGACAGGCCGCCGCCGATGCAGGCCAGCGACCAGCCGACAACGCCCAGGCCCATCACGGTGCGCGGACCGAACCGGTCGACCAGCCAGCCGCCGACCGGATACATCACCGCATAGCCGATGGTGAACAGGTTCAGCAGGACCGCATAGCCGCTGTCGTCGAGTGCGAATTCGGTCTTCAGCACCGGCTTCAGGATCGCGACGATCTGGCGATCGAGATAGTTGAAGACCAGCGCAGTGAAAATGATCGCGACGATCAGCCAGCGGCGACGTTCGGGCGTGAGTGTCATCGGGACAATCTTTCGTTGGCCGGTGCGAAGGGCGCCGCCAACGCCCGGCGATAGCGTTCGGCATCCCAGTCGATCAGCGCGGCGACATCGGCATCCGTCAGGGTTTCGATGCCAGCGGCTGCGGGCAGGCGCGCCGCGACGTCGGCCAGGCACCGCAGCATCGCATCGCTGCCGCGAAGCGCATCGTCCGCGATCATCACGCCGCGATCCCGCACGACGATCCAGCGCGGCAGCGGCTGTCCGCCTGCGATCAAGGCATCGATCGCGCCGGCGATCTGCGATGGCGCGTCGACGACCAGCGGAGCGATGCCGAGGAAGACGACATGGTCGGGATAGAGCGGCGCGCCGGTGGCGATCGCATAGCCGATCGGGTCGACCGCCAGGCCGTGAACGGCGGGATCGTCGACCGCATGATAGCCCGTCACCGGAGGCAGGTCGCGCATCGATGGCGGCGCAACCCCGCGCGGCGCGAGGGCGAGCCGTGCGACGGTCGCATCGAGCAGCGCGGCCGCGCCGGCGACGTCGGGCGCGGCGACGACCAGTCCGTGATTGGCCAACACCAGAATGTCGACGCCCCCCCGGTCGAGCCGCTCGACGATGGCCGCGGCCAGCGCCGGACCGGGCTGGCGATAGGGGATCCACGCCCAGGCCAGGCCCGTCAGCCGGTCGGCCAGGTCGTCCGCCGCGTCGCGCCGCACCGCATGCGCTATCGCATCGACGCTATGGACGTGCACGACGACGCGGTGCGGCAGGGCGGCATGCAGCGTCGTTTCGATCGACGGGCGCAACGGCGTCGTCGCATCGGGGTGGACGATCGGTCGATCGCCGACCGGAAGCATCACCGGCACCAGAATGTCGTCGCGATCGGCATCGGCAAGCCAGGTCCCGGATGCCTTTATCCAGAGCGTGTCGCCGAGCTTGATCGATATGTTGCCGCCGGCGCCCTGCACGAGCGTCGGATCGCGACCGATCCTGGCGGACAGGCGGCGCAGGGCAGAAATCTCGCTGTTCTGCGTCATTCGCCACCCCGCTTCCGTCCGTAGCCGTCATCGGCCTCGCGCCATACTTGGCATATATGACGGAAATGCGTCAACCTATGATCGAACATAATCATTTAATGATTGAGTTTGCCAGATTCATGATTTATCTGGCTCAAATATGAGCTGGGGAGGTGGGCGGTGAGCGATTCGGATCGTCATAATCGGATTCTCGACCTGCTGCGCGCATCGCCGTTCGCATCGGCGCGCGACCTGTCGGAAAGCCTTCAGGTATCGGTCGCGACGGTCCGCCGCGACATCGACAAGCTCGACGAGCAGGGGTTGGCCCGAAAGGTCTATGGCGGAATTTCCGCGATCGACGGGGCGACCGCGCACGGCGTGTTCGCCCGGACCTATGCCGAACGCAGCGCCGTCGACGTCACGGTCAAGGATGCGATCGCCGCCGAAGCCGCGACGATGGTTCAGGACGGCGATGCGGTGATCGTCCACGGCGGGTCGACCTGCTTTCGGCTGGGCGAACGGCTGGCACGGCGCAACATCCGCCTGTTCACGAATTCGATGCCGCTGGCTGCGGTCATCGGCGAAACCGGAACCTGCGCCCTGACGGTGGCTGGCGGCGAACTGCACCGCGAACCGCTGATCCTGCACGGGGCGGGCAGCGCGGAGCCCTTCTTCGCCTCCAAATTCTTCCTGAGCGCGCAAGGCGCCGACGATCGCGGGTTGCTGGAATCCCACCCGCTGCTGGTCGACGTGGCGACACGCTACGCGGCGTGCGCCGACCGGATCGTCGCTCTGGTCGACAGTTCGAAATTCGCCGCCGGGGCACGCCAAGTATCGCTGCCCTGGTCGCGGATCGACACGATCATCGTCGACGATGGGCTGTCGGCGGACCACCGCGCGATGCTGGAGGACAAGGGTATCGATGTCCGGATCGTCGCGACCGGGGCGGGCGACGCCGCATGATCGCCGTTCTGGATTTCGGGAAGACCAATTCGAAGCTGCTCGTCTTTCGGGCCGACGGGGGGATCGCGTTCACCGCGCGGACGCGGCCGATCTGGCGGATCGTCGATGGCGTGTCTGTGCTGGATGACGTCGCACTGTCCGGCTGGGTGGAACAGGCGCTGGACGCGGCCGAGGCGGCGCACC
>DASTEN010000019.1:0-13485 GCA_035709645.1 Sphingomonas sp. | reverse complement strand
GGGGCGGGAAAGGCGAGGGTGAAGGCAGCACCGGTGCCATCGGACCGGTTCGACGCCTCCACGACCATGCCCATCGCCTCGGCAAACGCCTTGACGATGGCCAGCCCCAGGCCGGTCCCGCCGATGGTACGATCCGATCCTTCCAGCCGCTTGAACGTCTCGAACACCTCGGCCTCGCGACCCGGGGGGAGGCCGGGGCCGTGATCGAGCACCGACAGGCGGACTTCGCCGAACCGGTTGCGGCCTTCGATCACGATGTCGGTATTCGGGGCGCTGTAGCGCCCGGCGTTGTCGAGCAGGTTGAGCAGGCAGTGGTGGAGCAGTTGCGGATCGGCGCGGACGAGCGGCAGGTCGGGCGGCACGTCGAGGTGGACGCGGTGCCCCTCCAGCGCGCGGCGTGCGTCGTGCGCGGCACCGGTGACGGCGTCGCTCAGGTCGGTCGCCTCGACCTTCAGCTTCAGCGCGCCCGCCTCGACCCGCGCCATATCGAGCAAGTTGGCGACGAAGCGGTTCAGCCGCTGCGCCTCGTTCTCGATCGTGCCGATCAGCTCGGGCGTGGCACCGTGATGAAGCTGGCCGGCAGCGGCGATCACCGCGGTCAGCGGCGTGCGCAGGTCGTGGCTGACCGATGACAGCAGCGCGGCGCGCAGCCGGTCGCGGGTCCGCACCGCATCGACGTCGCGCATTTCGGCCTGCAGGCGCAGCCGTTCGAGCACCAGCGCCGCCTGATCGATCAGGCTGCTGAGCAGCGGCAGTTGGTCGGCGCGGACGGGGCTGCCCTTGCGTTCGCTCGACACGCCGATCACGCCGATCGCCCGGTCGCCCGCCTGCAGCGGCTGGAACAGCCATTCGGATGCGGTCAGCGTGCCCGAACCCCGCCCGGCCGGACTGCCGGTGTCGAACGCCCAGCCTGCGGCGGCACTATCCATCGTGTCCAGCCGATAGGCGGGGTCGCTGGCGGCAAGGATATCGAGCGCCCGGTCCGTCCCGGGGCCCAGCAGGACGACCTGCACGTCCAGCAGTCGACAGATGTCGTCGCAGATCCGATGGGCGGCGGTGTCCAGGTCGTTGATCCCGGCGATCTGGCGCAGGAACCCCGCGAGCGTCGCGTTGGTGCGCGCACTGGCGGCGGCGAGATCGGCCTGGGCGCGGACGCGTGCGGTCAACTGGCTGGTCGCGATCGCGATGCCCAGCAGGACGATGACCGAAACGACGTTTTCGGGGTTGTTGATGCTGAACGTGCCGACCGGCGGCAGGAAGAAGAAATTATAGGCGAGCGTGGAGGCGATGCCGGCGAACAGCCCTGTGCGCAGCCCGAACAGGCTGGCGGCGGCCATCACCGGCAGGAGGTAGAGCAGGGCGACGTTGCCCAGATCGAGGACGTGGAACAGCGCGCTGGCGATCGCGGTAACGCCGGCGACCATCGCGGCGGTGATGCCGTACCCGGCCGGCGAGCCCCATTTCACAGATGGCCGGTGCGCGGGCAGGGGGCGTCCACCCTCCGTCGCGATCGGCAGGACGTGGACGGTGACGCCCGGCGTGTCGCGGATCAGCCGGTCGACGATCGACCCGTGACGCAGTTCGAACCAGCGCGAGCGGCGCGATTTGCCGAGGATCAGCTGCGTCGCGCGGGCGTCGGCCAGAAACGACTGGATCCCTTGCGTCACCGACGCCGCCGGGACGGTCGCGACCATGCCGCCCAATTGCGTCGCCAGCGTCATCGCGGCAGCCACGCGGGCGTGTTCGGCATCGCTGAAATGGGCGGCGCGGGGCGTTTCGACGAACAGCGCGGTCCATGGCCCGCGCAAGCCATCGGCAACCCGCTTCGCCGCCCGGATCAGCCCGTCGGTTCCGGCAAGTTCGTTGATCGCGACGACGATGCGGTCGCCGCCCGCCCAGGTGCCGCCAAGGCCCAGCGCGCGGACATCCTCCAGCATTCGCGCATCGACCGACTGCGCCGCGCGGCGCAGCGCCAGTTCGCGCAGCGCCGACAGGTTGGATTTGGAAAAGAAATGGCCGAGCGCGCGGGTCGCCTCGGCGGGCAGATAGACCTTGCCCGCCTTCAGCCGCTCGATCAGTTCATCGGGCGGGATGTCGACGACCTCGATTTCCGCCATCTCCAGGATGCGGTCGGGCACGGTTTCGCGCACGCGGACGCGGGTGAAGCTGGCGACGACGTCGTTCAGGCTCTCGACGTGCTGGATATTGACCGTCGAATAGACGTCGATGCCGGCCTGCAACAGCTCCTCGACATCCTGATAGCGTTTGGGATGCCGGCTGCCCGGCGCGTTGGTGTGGGCAAGCTCGTCGACCAGCACCAGGCGCGGCGCGCGGGCCAGGATGGCGTCGATATCCATCTCGCCCAGGGTGCGGCCTTCATAGGCGACGGAGCGGCGGGCGATGATCTCCTGCCCGCGGGTCAGCGCTTCGGTTTCGGCGCGGCCGTGCGTTTCGACGACGCCGACGACGACATCGACGCCGTCGCGCCGACGGGCTGCGCCTTCGGACAGCATTTCATACGTCTTGCCGACGCCGGGCGCAGCGCCGAGGAAGATCTTCAATCGCCCCTTGCCCTCCCGCGCGGCGGCACGCAGCAGGGCGTCCGGGTCCGGACGATGGGGATCGCTGACGGACCCGGACGGCGGCATCAGCGGGCTGTGGCGTCCAGCGCGCGGTTGAGTGCCAGGACGTTGACGTGCGGATCGCCCAGCACCGATGTCTCGACATGCGCGTCGACAAGGGCGCGGACGCGCGCTTCGGACAGGCCGCGGATGCGGGCGACGCGTGGGGCCTGCGCCAGGGCGGCGGCCGGCGACAGATCGGGGTCGAGGCCCGAACCGCTGGCGGTGACCAGGTCGGCGGGCACCGGCCCGGCGACGCCTTCGCTTCGCTGCCTGGCGACATCGGGCGTCACCCGGTCGACCAGGGCCTGCGCGGCCGGGCCGAGGTTGGAGCCCGACGAGGCCAGCCCGTCATAGCCCTTGCCGGCCGCCGAGGGGCGGGTCCGGAAATAGCGGTCGCTGACGAACGCCTGTCCGACGACGGCCGATCCGATGACGGTGCCGTCCGCATCGCGCACCAGGCTGCCGTTCGCCTGGTGCGGGAAGATCGCCTGGCCGATGCCGGTCATCGCCAGCGGATAGGCGATCCCGAGAAGGGCCGCGAACAGGATCGTCATCACGATCGCCGGCCGGAGTGCGGAGAGAAAGTCCTTGCCCATGATGTGCGTCCTTTACGCGAGGCCGAGGCCACCGACCACAAGGTCGATGAGTTTGATGCCGACGAACGGCGCGACGAGGCCGCCCAGGCCGTAGACGGCCAGGTTGCGGGCGAGCAGGGGGCCTGCCGCCATCGGCTTGTACGCGACGCCCTTCAGCGCCAGCGGTACCAGCAGCGGGATGATGATGGCGTTGAAGATGATCGCGCTGAGGATCGCCGATTGCGGCGTCGCCAGCCCCATCACGTTCAGTACGCCCAGCCCCGGGTACAGCGCCACGAACATCGCCGGGATGATCGCGAAGTATTTCGCGACGTCGTTGGCGACCGAGAACGTCGTCAGCGCCCCCCGGGTCATCAACAGTTGCTTGCCGAGCCCGACGACCTCGATCAGCTTGGTGGGATCGCTGTCCAGGTCGACCATGTTGCCCGCCTCGCGCGCGGCCTGGGTGCCGGTATTCATCGCGACGCCGACGTCGGCCTGGGCGAGCGCGGGGGCGTCGTTGGTGCCGTCCCCGCACATCGCGACCAGCTTGCCGCCGGCCTGTTCCTTGCGGATCAGCGCCAGCTTGTCCTCGGGCGTCGCCTGCGCCAGGAAATCGTCGACCCCCGCTTCGGCGGCGATGGCGGCGGCGGTCAGCGGGTTGTCGCCGGTGATCATGACCGTGCGGATTCCCATCGTCCGCAATTCGCCGAACCGGGTCCGGATGCCGGCCTTGACCACATCCTTCAGGAAGATGGCGCCGAGCAGGCGCCCGTCCTTCGCCACCGCCAGCGGGGTGCCGCCGGCGCGTGCGATCTCGTCGGTGACGCGGCGCAATTCGGTCGCTGCGGCGGTCGTGCCCGACCCTTCGTTGGCGCGCAGGATCGAATCGACCGCGCCCTTCTGGATCAGCGTGCTGCCGAAGCGGACGCCGGACACGCGGGTCTGCGCGGTGAAGGGAATGACCTCCGCCCCGTCCGGCATCGCGCGTTGCAGGTCGAACCGGTCGCGGGCCAGCGCAACGATCGAGCGACCCTCGGGCGTTTCGTCGGCCAGGCTCGCCAGCAGCGCGGCTTCGGCCAGTTCGGCGTCGCTGGTGCCGCCGACGCTGCGGAATTCGCTCGCCTGGCGATCGCCGATGGTGATCGTTCCGGTCTTGTCGAGCAGCAGGACGTCGATATCGCCCGCCGCCTCCACCGCGCGGCCCGACTTGGCGAGCACGTTGAAGCGCACCAGCCGGTCCATGCCAGCGATGCCGATCGCCGACAGCAGCGCAGCGATGGTCGTCGGGATCAGCGTGATCAGCAACGCCGCCAGGATCGCCACGGGGATCGACCCGCCGGCATAGCTGGCGAAGCCCGGAATCGTGCCGACCGCGATCAGGAAGATGATCGTCAGCCCGACCAGCAGCAGCGTCAGCGCGATCTCGTTCGGCGTCTTCTGCCGTTCCGCGCCCTCGACCAGGGCGATCATGCGATCGAGGAAGCCTTGGCCGGGCTCGACGGTCACCTTCACGCGGATTTCGTCGGAAATGACGCGCGTGCCGGCGGTGACGGCGGACCGATCGCCGCCCGCCTCGCGGATCACCGGCGCGCTCTCGCCGGTGATCGCGGCTTCGTTGACGCTCGCGACGCCGGAGACGACGTCGCCGTCGGACGGGATCAGGTCGCCCGTCTCGACCAGCACGATGTCGCCGACCTTCAGCTGGCTGGCGGGTACGTCGTCATACTGGCGACCATCGCCCTTCAGGCGCTTGGCGGTCAGTTCGGCCTTCGTCGCGCGCAGGCTGGCCGCCTGCGCCTTGCCGCGCCCTTCGGCCAGGGCCTCGGCAAAGGTGCCGAACAGCACCGTCAGCCACAGCCACAGGACGAGCTGAAACTTGAAGCCGGTGCTCAGGTCGTCCTGCCCGACGACCAGCAGCACCGTCATCAGCGTCGCGACCACGGCGGTGACGAACATGACGGGATTGCGGACAAGTTGGCGCGGATCGAGCTTCAAGAACGATGCCTTGATCGCAGGGACGACCAGGTCGGCCGTGAACAGGCTCTTGGATTGGGTTTTTGCCATGTCGGGTCTCGTGTCAGAACAACCGGCCGCGGATCATCGCGAGATGATCGGCGATCGGGCCGAGCGCCAGGCTCGGCAGGAAGGTCAGGCCACCCAAAATCAGGATGATCCCGATCAGCAGGCCGACCCATAGGCCACCGGTCGTCGGGAAGGACCCGGCGCTTTCCGGCGTGTAGCGCTTGGCCGCCAGGCTGCCGGCGATCGCCAGCATCGGCACGATGACGAAGAAGCGGCCACCCCACATCGCAACGCCCAGCAGCGCGTTGTAATAGGGCGTATTGGCGGTCAGTCCGGCAAAGGCCGACCCGTTGTTCCCGACCGCCGATGTGAAGGCGTACAGGATCTCGCTGAAGCCGTGCGGGCCCTTGTTCAGCGGCCCGGCCAGCCCTTGCTGGAGCACCGACGACAGCGCCGTCAGCCCCAGGATCATCAGCGGCAGCACGGCGATGGCCAGCACGGCAAGCTTCACCTCCCGCGCCTCGATCTTCTTGCCGACATATTCGGGCGTCCGACCGACCATCAGCCCGGCGACGAACACCGCCAATATGGCGAACAGCAGGAAGCCGTAGATGCCGGCGCCGACACCCCCGATCACGATTTCGCCCAGCTGGATGTTGATCAACGGGATCATTCCGCCCAGCGCGGTGAAGCTGTCGTGCATCGCGTTGACCGCGCCGCACGACGCCGCGGTGGTGACGACGGAGAACAATGCGGACGCGGCGATGCCGAAGCGGACCTCCTTGCCCTCCATGTTGCCGCCTGCGACGCCCAGGCCGTGCAGCACCGGATTGCCGGCGGCTTCCTGCGCGTAGGTGACCGTGGTGCCGGCGACGAACAACAGCATCATCGCGGCCAGGATCGCCCAGCCCTGGCGCGTGTTGCCCACCGCCTTGCCGAAGGTCCACGTCAGTCCGACGCCGATCGCGAAGATCGACAGCATCTGGATCAGGTTGGTCAGCGCGGTCGGGTTTTCGAACGGGTGTGCGCTGTTGGCGTTGAAGAAGCCGCCGCCATTGGTGCCGAGCATCTTGATCGCTTCCTGGCTGGCGACGGGGCCCAGCAGGATCGATTGGCGTGCGCCCTCCAGCGTTTGGACGGCGACGACGCCGGACAGCGTCTGAGGCACCCCGCTTGCGATGTAGAACAGCGTCAGCGCGACACAGATCGGCAGCAGCAGGTATAGCGTGATCCGGGTCATGTCGGCCCAGAAATTGCCGATCGTCTTCGTCTCGCGCCGGGCGAATCCGCGGAACAGCGCAAAGGCGAGCGCGATGCCGGTCGCCGCGGACAGGAAGTTATGGATCGTCAGTCCGAGCATTTGGGCAAGGTTCGACAGCGTGCTTTCGCCGCCATAGCTCTGCCAGTTGGTGTTGGTCGTGAAACTGATCGCGGTGTTGAACGACAGATGCTCGCTCAAACCCGCCAGCCCCTGCGGATTGAGTGGCAGGACCGCCTGCGCGCGCAGCACCGCATAGGTGAACAGCAGCAGCGCGACGTTGAAGAGCAGCATGTGCACCGCATAGCGGCGCCACCCTTGCTCCTGCGTCGGATCTATGCCGGAAAGTCTGTAGAAGCCGCGCTCGACCGGGCCGAGCACGACGTGCAGTGGCGTGCGCCGCCCTTCGTACAGCGCGAACAACCATAGGCCGACGGGCTTTGCCAGCGCCAGCAGGATCGCGACGAAGGCGAGGATCAGGAACCAGCCCTGAAATGTCATCGGTCCGCTCCTCTCAGAAGCGTTCGGGGCGGATGAGCACCGCCACCAGGTAGACGAGAAGGCCAAGCGCGGTCAGCGCCGCCAGCCAGAGGTCGAGGGTCATCGCGCCCGCTCCCTCACGCGTTGTCGCACAGGCGGACATAGGCGAGCGTCAGCGCCACCAGTCCGGCCAGGATCGCGACCCAGAACAGGTCCTGCATCATCGGTTCTCCGGTTCAGAAGGCGGCGCTGAGCGAGAACACGACGGTGCTGCCGGCGATGGTGCCGGTGCCGTCCTGGCCCTTGCTGAAGCTGGGGCGGAGATAGGCCGCGCGCGCGTTCGATATATCGGTGTCGACGTAGCTGACGTTCAGCGTCAGGTTGCGCCACGTAGCATCGGCACCCAGCGACCAGTCCCAGTACTCCCCGGTCGGCGACACCGCGGTCGCATTCGGGCCCAGGCCATTCTGGCCCCAGCTATGCCCGACATGCGCCTTCGCCGTGATCGGCGTACCGGCAAGCGCGATCGCCCCGTTCCCCCAGAGATACAGGTTGTCGTCCTTCGCGCCCGGCGCGGTGTAGGTGCCGGCGGCGGCATCGGCGCCCGTCCGGTACCAGCGCCCCAGCGCCTGCTGCCGGGGGGCATAGGCGACGCCTGCGGTCAGGGTCGCCGGACCGGCGGTTCCGCTCAGCTTGGCATAGGGCTCGGCAAAGTCGGTCTTGTCCGCGCCGCCGGGATACAGGTACCAGGTCAGCCCGACATCCAGCGTTCCGTCGGCCAGCGGCAGCTTGTACCCACCGATCAGGTCGAGTTCCATGTTGGCGCCGCCGAACGTGCCCCATCCGGCCAGGTTCGACGCCCATGTCCCGACATACAGGCCAGAATCGTGGGCGACCGTCAGCCCGCCCTGGACCGCCATCTGGGTGTCGGACTGCGAAACGCCGCGAAAGCGATAGTCGGACGCAAGGGTGGCCGAACCGCTGACCGTCAGCGTGGGTGGCGGCGCGGCCGTATCGACCGGCGCCGGGTCGCCCGCTGCCGTCTGCGCCTGCGCCATGGCAGGCGTGCCGATGACCGTCATGACGACAGCCGCGAGATAGACTTTCATTTTCGAATTCCCTGTGAGCGGCGAACGTCACCGGACGACGCCTTCAGGGTGCGCCATTAGAAGCATGGCGCGTAGGAATTCGAGAGCGATTCAGGCCTTTCGCATAGTGCTGGCGTATAGCTGCCGTGTCGTCGAAGTGCAGTCGAACGACCGCGGTCGCGTGCTGCGGATGGTGACCGGCACGACCGATGACGGCCCTGTCACGGCGACGCGGGGGCCTGCGCCGCCGTTATCCGGTCACCGCCACGACATTGTCGTCGCCGTTGCGATCGATGTAGAAATTGTACGGATCGATTCCGGCGAACGCGGGGCGGCGCTTCGACACCATCCGTATCTGCTGCTTGCCCGATCGGATCTCGCGACGCTCGACCAGAACGACGTCCCGGGCGGCGAAGGCGCCCAGTCCGGGCCGCGCGTCGAACAGGCCGACGTTGATTTGGTCGTCGAGCGGTGCGGCGCGTTCCTTGCCGGTACCATCGGCATAGGATTTGGTCGCATCGATCGTCAGCGTCGTCTCGAACGTGCCATCGGCCAGCTTGCGCGTCGTCGCCGCAGTCGTCTTCAGGTCATAAAGCGTGATGCGGGTCAGCAGGTCGAGCACCAGCTCGCGCTCGGCCGGGGTGCGGGCAAGGCGCAGGAACCCATCGACCAGGTCGGTCGATCGCGCATAGGGTGCGCCCTTGAAGCGATAGCGTTCTAGCAGCTGCCGCAGCATGGCGTTGACCCGGTCCTCGCCCAGCCGGTCCTGCAACAGGTACATCACCAGCGCGCCCTTGCGATAGTGGATGTAGGGCTGGTTCTCGACGCGGTTGAGCGGCAGTTCCTCCAGACGTTCGCCGCCGCGGCTGCGCAGGTAGCTGTCGAGCTCGTACTTCAGGAAGCGGCGGATCTTGTCCTCGCCGTGGGTGTGCTTCATCACCATCAGCGCGCCATATTGCGCCATCGTCTCGACCAGCAGCGTACCGCCCTGCATGTCGGCGGAAATCAGCTGGTGCGCCCAATATTGGTGCGCCAGCTCGTGGGCGGTGATGTAGCCGACGTAATCGATCGCCTGCGGGTCGCGGGTGTCGGCGACGAAGCCGATCCGCTCCGAATAGGGCACCGTGCCGGCGAACGCCTGCGCGAACGTCGCGTAGCCCGGGAATTCCAGGATGCGGGCATAGTCGAACTGATACGGTCCGAATGCGGTGCGGTAATAGGCGAGGGAGTCGCGCATCGCCGTCAGCATCCGGTCGACGTTGTAACCATGCTTGCGGTCATAGAAGACGGTCAGCTTCACGCCGTTCGCGTCCAGCGACCTTTCCGCATAGTCCGCCGACTGGACCGAGAAGAAGGCGAGGATCGGCGCGCCCGACACGAAATGCGCGGTGCGGCGACCGCCGGCGACGCTGTCGGACACCTTACGGCCCGGCGCGATCGGCGTCTGGCCGGCGTCGGTGGTGACGGTGATGTCGGAGCGCACCCAGCTGATATTGCCGACGTAGTTGCGGCGGGTCGCCGACAGGTCTTCGAGCTCGGCCGGGCGCAGTTCGGGCGGCAGGCCGTATTTCCGGCGCTTTATGCGGTCGCTGAGCAGATTGCCGCGATCCATGCCGATCTGCGGTGCGATCGCGAAGTTGTTGAGGAACGTGCCGTTGGCGACGAGCTGGGTGTCGTCCTCGTTCGCGCGCAGTCCCTTCTGCCGCCGGTCGGTCGTGAACGCGATCGTTCCCGTCGCGCCGGGCGCCAGCGGCCGGTCGAAGCGATAGATGCGATATTGGGTGTCGCGGTCGTCCTGCACCAACCGCGCGCCGGGGATCGACACGTCGGCCAGGCGGGTCTGCACGTTCATCAGCCGAACGTGCAGGTCGGAGAGCGGCGCGCCGGTGTCGTTGACGAACCGGTACGTGCCGCGCGTTTCGGCCCGGCGTTCCTTCGGGTACAGCTGGACCGCCAGGGTGATGTCGGTCAGCGACGGCTGGCGCAGCGTTTCGTAGCGTAGATATTTCTTCTCATACGCCGCCAGTCGCGCGTCCTGATCGTCGCTGGTGCGATAGGTGTTCAGGACGTTCATGTTCCAGAACAGCCAGCCGCCGCTGACCGCGAAGACGGCGAGGGCCACAGCCAGGATGGCGCCCGCCGGGCTTTTCAGGCGGTGCGGCAGCCGCTTCAGGCGGGGTTTGAGCTTCGTTTCGGTCCCGCGCCGCCACAGCAGGTGGGCCAGCGTCGCCAACGCGATCGCGAACGCCCCCCAATACAGTCGCAGCCACCAGCCCAGCGGCCCGCCGATCTGCGCGCCGTTCATGTCGGACAGCCGCTGCGTCCCCGTCGTGCCATAGGTGTAGAGCGGGTGTTCGAAGCCGATGTTGGTCAGCGTGATCGTCGCGACCAGATAGACCGTCATGATCCCCCAGCCGACATATTTGTTCGGGCTGAGCGCCTGGACGAACACCGCCAGCACCGCGAGGATCGCCATGTCGACGCCCAGCGGTAGCAGATACCAGGCGACATACTGGCCGAATTCGATCTGCGTCTGCCCGCGCGACAGCTGGATCAGGATGGCCGCTACCACCGAAACCGCGATCGTCGCGAACAGCACGCCGGTCACGGCCAGCGTCTTGGGCAGCATATAGGCCCAGTTCGGCAGCGAGGTCGCATCGACGATTTCGTGCATCTTGCGTTCGCGGTCGCGCCAGACGAGCTCGCCCGAATAATAGATGGCGATGATCAGCGGAATCAGGCTGAACGCGCCCTGCAAGGTCTGGATCATCAGGAACGTCAGCGGTCGCGCCTCGGTGCCGTAGATCTCGTTGGCGAACAGCAATGCACCGGTCGCGTTGAACAGGCCGACGATCAGCAGGACGATGAACGCCGGGCTGCGGAACACCAGCCGCATTTCGAATGCCGTGCGCGCCGCGAAACGGGCCCAACCGGCGGCGTCCGGACGGGGTGCGGGCAACGTGGCGACGATGGTGGGCGGGGTGGCGGCCAGCTTCGCCTCGCGCCTGGCCTGTTTGCGCAGCTTGCGCTTCGATGCACCGCGTTCGGCAAAGGTGAAGCGGGCGTAGGCGACCGCCAGCGCCACGAAGCCCAGGCCGATCCACAGCAGTCGGTTGCCGATCAGCATCGCCGTCAGCGTCGGCGACGACGTATTCGATTCCGCCGCGGTCCAATAGCGGGTGACGTTCGCCAGCGCCGCCGCACCGAACGGTTCGAACCAGCCGGCGGTTTCGCGCAGTTCGGGCTTCGAACGGATGAAGGTGTTGGCGACGACCCACAGCACCAGCAGCACGACGACGCCCAGATAGCTGTACATCATCGACCGCGTCATCGTCGCGACCGCGAAGAACAGCGCCGACGTGATGAACAGGTTGGGTAGCGCGATCGCGAGATAGGCGAAGGCATAGGCGCCCAGCCGGTTCGGCCCCAGCGTCTCGGCATCGACCCACGGCATGAACGATCCGAGCAGAATCGCCAACGGTACGACCAGGAACGCTGTCGCCGCCGCCAGGAACGCGCCCAGGAACCGCGCCATCAGATAGTCGAACTTGGTCACCCGGGTCGATCGCACCATCGGCCCGAAACCGCTGTCGTCGTCGCGGACGATCACGTTGGCGACGAACGCTGTCGTGACGAACATGAAGAACAGCGACAGGATCAGGTGCGTCTGCGCGATGGCGACCGGTGCGTTCTTATGGATGTTGCCGCCGGCCCCGATCTGGATCTGCTCGACGGTCGCCGCGCCGAAGGTCAGCAGGAAGAACAGGATGGAGACGACCCAGAACACCGGGTTGCGAAGCTGGTAGCGGAGCTCGAAGGCCGCGATCTTGCCGAACATGTGCGTTCGCCCCCTTACGCGGCTTGCGCGGAGGGTGCGCGGCGCGAATGGGCGAGCGTCGAGAAATACACATCCTCCAGCCCGCCATCGACGAGCGTGAAGCCGTCGCCCGGGTCGCCGTCGGCCAGCACGTGGACGATGGTGCGTCCGGCGAACAGGCGGGTCGAGATAACCTCGTACCGCGCGCGGACGGCGTCCAGATCGTCGCGGGCGATCGTCTTTGCCCACACCGTACCGCGGGCCCGCTGGATCAGGTCGAGTGGTGCGCCTTCGAGCTGGATGCGCCCGCCGGCCAGCACCGCCATCCGCGGGCACAGGTCGGCCACGTCCTCGACGATGTGCGTCGACAGGATGACGACCACATTCTCGCCGATCTCGGCCAGCAGGTTGAGAAAGCGATTGCGCTCTTCCGGGTCGAGGCCGGCGGTCGGTTCGTCGACGATGATCAGTTCGGGATTGCCGATCAGCGCCTGCGCGATGCCGAAGCGCTGGCGCATGCCGCCCGAAAATCCGGCGATCGCCTTCTTGCGCACGCTCCACAGGTTGACCTGGTTCAGCAGCGTCTCGACCGTGTCCTTGCGCTCTCTGGCCGATGCGATGCCCTTCAGCACCGCCATATGATCGAGCATGTCGTAGGCCGATACGCGCGGATAGACGCCGAAATCCTGGGGCAGATAGCCCAGCCGCTGGCGCAGCGCCTCGGGGTTGGCGATGATGTCGATCTCGCCGAAGGTGATCCGCCCCGTCGTCGGCGTCTGAAGCGTGGCGATCGTGCGCATCAGCGTCGATTTGCCGGCGCCGTTGGGGCCAAGCAGGCCGTACATGCCTTTGGGCACGGTGAGCGTCACGTCATCGAGCGCGCGCGTCCCGTTCGCATAGACATGCGTCACCGAAGCCAGTTCCAGCACGATCATTCCCCCCGTTGAGTATCAGCAGTGTAATACACCCTCGCCGTTTGGAAAGGGGAAAACGGCGGGGTCGCGTCACGGCAAGAACAGCGTTCAGGCCAGGGCGCGTTCGCCGTGGTGCAGGATGGCGGGGATGACCAGATCCTCCTCGTCGCTCAGATGCGCCAGCAGCAGGTCGACGAAGCGGCGCATCTGCACCGCATGGCCATCGACGGCGCGCGCCGCGTCCGCGCCGGGCAGCGCCTGCAGCATCGACCGCGCGGAATCGACGGTTGCGACCAGCCCGTCATGGATCAGCGCATGATCGGCCTCCAGCAGGTCGAAGCCAGCGGTCATTCGCGGATCGAGCAGCCGGAATTTCGGGAAATAGGCGTGATCCTCGATCCGGTGGTGCTGGTCGAGATGCTGGAGGAACGCGTTCAGGCCGGTGACGAAACCCTGCTGGAACCGCGGCGCGTCGATCCGGCGGTCGCGAAAGGCGTCGACGATCCGCAGGACCTCGACGCCTTCGTGACGCAGGCTGGCATGGACGTGCAGCCAAAAGTCGGCGAGCTGTCCGAAATTGGCATGGCCGCGCCAGGCGTCCTTCGGGAACGCCGCGCGCAACAGGGCGATCTCGTCGGGCAGGCCGCGGCGCTGGCCCAGGGTCAGGGCCGCCGGCCCGCTCACGCGCCGATCCTCGCCAGCAG
>DASTEN010000018.1:0-6093 GCA_035709645.1 Sphingomonas sp. | reverse complement strand
CTGGAGACGCGCGACGGCGAGTTTCTCGTGCTGGTCGGCCCATCGGGCTGTGGCAAATCGACGCTATTGCGTGCGATCGCCGGCCTTGAGGATTTGGACGCGGGCGACGTCTGGATCGGCGGAGAGCGCGTCAACGATCGGTCGCCCAGCGACCGCGGTATCGCGATGGTGTTTCAGTCCTACGCGCTTTATCCGCATATGACCGTCGCCGAAAACATGGGCTTTGCACTGAAGCTTGCGAAGGTCCCGCGCGGCGATATCGACTCCAGCGTCGCCCGCGCGGCCGAGACGCTGGGCATCACGCATCTGCTGGATCGCAAGCCGGCCGCGCTGTCGGGTGGCCAGCGCCAGCGCGTCGCGATCGGTCGCGCGATCGTGCGCGCGCCGAAGGTCTTTCTATTCGACGAACCGCTCTCCAACCTCGACGCCGCACTTCGTGTGAAGATGCGGTACGAATTCGCGCGGCTTCACCAGACGCTCGGCACGACGATGATCTACGTCACGCACGATCAGGCGGAAGCGATGACGCTGGCCGACCGGATCGTCGTTTTGAACGCCGGACGGGTCGAACAGATCGGCACGCCGATGGCGCTGTACGAGGCACCGGCGAACCTGTTCGTCGCGGGCTTCATCGGATCGCCGGCGATCAACACCTTGCCCGGCATCCTGGTCGCGGCGACCGCGGATAGGGCGACGGTGCGGGTGGGGGATCGTACGATGTCCGCCGCGGTCGACGCGCGGGGCGCAGAACCGGGGAGCACGGTGACGATCGGCATCCGTCCCGAACGGCTGACGGTGGGCGTGCAGGGCGTGCCGGCCCGTGTGCGCTTCGTCGAGATGCTCGGCGGATCGAGCTTCATCCACTACGATCGCGACGGCACGGCGGGCGAACCGCTCGTCCGTCAGGTCAACGGCAGCGTCGACGATGCGATCGGCGACACGGCGATGGTGTCGGTCGCGCCGGAGCATATTCATCTGTTCGACACGACGGGGCGTGCCTTTCCCCGTTCGACATCGGTGCGCGCCGCGGCCTGAACGACAAGAATTTGCTTGAAGTTTGTTTTTGTAACCGGTTACAGTTCGAATATGGGAGAGGGGATGAAACGGGCAACGGCCACTATCCGCGACGTCGCGCGTGAAGCAGACGTGTCGGTCGCCTCCGCCTCGCGGGCGTTGAACGGTCACAGCAATGTCACGATCAAGACCCGCGACCGTGTGATCGCTGCGGCCGAAAAGTTGTCCTATGTCCCGCACCTGGGCGCGCGAAGCCTGACCATGGCGCGGACGAACACGATCGGGGTGGTGCTGCCCGATCTGTTCGGTGAATTCTTCTCCGAAGTGATCCGCGGCATCGACAGCGCAGCGCACGCGGAAGGGCTGCAACTGTTGCTGTCGAACATGCACGGCGACGCCAGCGAAACGACGCAGGCGATCCGCGCGATGCGCGGGCGGGTCGATGGCCTGCTGGTCATGTCGCCGGGGATAGACGCTGATTTCCTCGCCGCGCATCTGCCCGCGGGTCTGCCGACGGTCGTGCTCGGCAGCCAGATCGAGGGCGAGGCGCACAGCTCGATCGCGATCGACAACGAAGGCGGTGCGCGGGCGATGGTCGCGCATCTGGCGGCAAGCGGATACCGGCGCATCGCAATGATTTCGGGACCGGTCGGCAATGGCGATTCCGATGGACGCTGTGCGGGCTTTCGGTCGGCGGTTTCGGACCTGCTGGACGATCGCGACCCGATCGTGCTGCCGGGCGACTTCACCGAGGACGCGGGACATGCCGCCGGTGCGGCCATCCTGGCCGACCGGCGCGGGATCGATGCGGTGTTCGCCGCCAACGACATGATGGCGGTGGGCTGCATGGCGGCGCTGTCGGCGGCCGGGATCGTGGTGCCCGACCAGATCGCGGTCGCGGGTTTCGACGACGTCCCGATCGCGCGCTATGTCCAGCCGTCGCTGACGACGATGCGCGTGCATATCGCCGAAATGGGGTCGCGGGCATTCGCGACGTTGCGGACGCTGATCGCGAATGCCGATGCCGTCGCGCCGGCGCCGCAGACGTTGACGCCCGAACTGGTCGTCCGCCAATCGACCCGCACGTCTGGCTGATGCCGATCGCCCGCCGCCATATGCTGGGCCTCGCGGCCGGAAGTGTGCTGGCGCTTGGCGGGTGCGGTGCAGGGCAGGACCGGCGCGCGATAGATTTCTGGGCGATGGGCAACGAAGCGGCGGCGGTCGAGCCGCTGTTGCGCATGTTCGAGGACGCGCATCCCGGATCGCGGGTCCGGTTGCAGGCGCTGCCCTGGTCCGCGGCGCACGAGAAGCTGCTGACCGGCTTTGCCGGCGGGTCGCTGCCGCACATCGCGCAGGTGGGCAACACGTGGTTGGCCGAACTCGCCGCGATCGGTGCGGTGGCGCCGCTTACGGGTGATACGCGGTGGCTGACGCAGGATGCGTTCCCGGCGGTCGTCGACACCAATCGTATCGACGGCCGATTGATGGCCGCGCCATGGTATGTCGACACGCGATTGCAGTTCGTCCGCACCGACCTGGCGGCCCGGGCGGGACATGCGGCGCTGCCGGACGATTGGGCCGGATGGAAGCGCGCCCTTGCCGCGATCCAGCGCCGGGCCGCGCGCGGCGACCATGCGATCCTGCTGCCGTTGAACGAATTCGAGCATCTGCTGACCTTCGCCCTTCAGCAACCCGAACCGCTGCTCCGCGATGACGGTACGCGCGGCAATTTCTCGTCGGCGGGCTTTCGGGGGGCGCTGGATTTCTACGTGTCGCTGTTCCGCGACGGCCTGGCGCCGAAGGTGTCGACGACGACGATCGCCAACATCTGGAACGAATTCGCGCGCGGCAGTTTCGCCATATTCCTGTCCGGGCCGTGGACGGTGCGCGAATTGACCGTGCGTCAGCGCCCGGATTTCGCCGAGAAATGGGCCACGGTGACGATGCCCGGACCGGATGGACCGGGCGCGTCGGCGCCGGGTGGATCGAGCCTCGTTCTGTTCGACCATGCGCAGGGCCGCGCGGATGCGGCGGCGCTGGTTCGGTATCTGGCGACGCCGGCCGTCCAGGCACGCTTCCACGCGATGTCCGACGACTTGCCGGCGAGGCCAAGCGCCTGGGCGGCGGCGGGGCTGACGAAGGATCCGCGCATGGCGCCCTTCGCCGCACAGCTCGCCCGCGCGCGTCCGGTGCCGAAGGTGCCGGAATGGGAGCGGATCGTGACCGAGATGCAGCGCGTCGCCGAACTGGCGGTTGCCGGCACGTTGACGGTCCCCGCCGCTGCGACCGAGATCGATCGGCGGGCGGATCGCCTGCTCGCGAAAAGGCGGTGGATGCGGGACAAGGGGCAGGCGGCATGACGTTCGTCCTGTCCCGTACCCCGGCGAAGGCCGGGGCGCAGTCGCAATGGCTTCGCGACGGCACGGCGCCTTCTTTTGCCCGCCGAACCCGGACCCCGGCCTCCGCCGGGGTACGTTTGCCGAGCGACCATAGCGCTCCCGCACAGGCGGGAGCCCGGGGTTTCCAAGGGCAGTCTTCTGCGACTCGAGGCTCCCCCCTGCGCAGGAGCGCGGCAGGATGACCCGCGAGGCCCGTGCCGGCTGGTGGATGAGCGGTCCCGCACTCGCTGCCATCGTCCTGTTCTTCGCGCTGCCGGCTGCGGGGTCGTTGGTGCTGAGCCTGACCGATTTCGACATCTATGCGCTCGCCGACCCGTCGAACCTGCGGTTCGTCGGCTTCGACAACTACGCCCGGTTGCTTGGCGACCCGCTCTTCTGGCGGGCGACGCTCAACAGCCTGTGGTTCGTCGTCTTCGGTGTACCGCTGACGGTTGCACTGTCGCTCGCCGCCGCGATCGTGCTCGATGCGAAGACGCTCCGGTGGAAGCCGCTTTGGCGCGTCGCGCTGTTCGCGCCCTATGTGACGACGCTGGTGGCGACCGCAGTCGTGTGGCGATACCTGCTCCATACCCGCTACGGCCTGATCAACGCCGCGCTGGCGCAGGTCGGGATCGCGCCGATCGACTGGCTCGGCAGCCCGACCGCGTCGTTGCCGGCGATCCTGAGCTTCGTCGCGTGGAAGACCTTTGGCTACAACATGGTGATCTTTCTCGCCGCGCTGCAGACCGTGCCGCAGGACCTGCACGAGGCGGCGCGGATCGACGGGGCAGGTGCGTGGACGCGGTTCCGGCATGTCACGCTGCCCGCCATCGCGCCGACCGTTCTGCTGGTGTCGATTCTGTCGATCGCCAGCTTCTTTCAGCTGTTCGCCGAACCCTATGTCATGACGCAGGGCGGACCGGCGCAATCGACCATGACCATCCTATACTTCATGTACGAGGAAGGGTTCAAATGGTGGAACCTGGGCCCGGGATCGGCGGTCGCGTTCATCCTGTTCGTCCTCATCCTGGCGGTAACGGTGCTGCAGATCGTGCTGTCACGGCGCTGGGTGCGCGGATGAAGGGCATGCTGACCACATTTGCGACCGCCGTGATCGCCGTCTTGGTGCTGTCCCCGCTTGCCTGGATGGTGTCGGTATCGCTCATGGCGCCGGGCGAGGCTGCGCAATTCCCGCCACCGCTGGTACCGGCCGCGCCGACCCTCGCCAATTACCGCGCCCTGTTCGACAGCTACGGTGTCGGCCGCTATCTCGCCAACAGCGCCTTCGTCTCGGCAACTGCCACGGGTCTGGCGCTGCTGTTCGTCGTGCCGGCGGGCTATGCGTTCGCCAAGCTGCGGTTTCAGGGACGTGGCGCGGTGTTCCAGTCGCTCGTCGCGGCTCTCGTCATTCCCGGCCAGATCGGCATGCTGCCGTTGTTCCTCGAGCTGAAGGCGCTGGGCCTCGTCAACAGCTACGCCGGCGTGCTGGTGCCGTGGCTGGCGGGCATTTTCGGTATCTTTTTGGTCCGCCAGTACGCGCTGTCGATTCCGACCGAAATGCTCGAGGCCGCGCGTGTCGACGGCGCCAACGAACGCCAGATTCTGACCCGGATCGTCCTCCCCGCGCTCCAGCCGATCATCGTCACGCTCGCGCTGTTCGTCTTTCTGGGCAGCTGGAACGACTTCCTCTGGCCGCTGATCATATTGAGCGACGACCGCCTGTACACGCTGCCCGTCGCGCTGGCCGCCCTGAGCCGCGAGCGGGTGCAGGACGTCGAACTGATGATGGCGGGCTCCGTCGTCACTACTCTGCCGGTCCTGATCCTCTTCCTCGTCCTTCAACGCTTCTACATGCGCGGCCTGCTCGCCGGGAGCGTGAAGGGATGAGCTCGCCACCCACCGATCTCACTGCACAGGATGTAGCATGACGCGCGTATCGTTTCCCGACGGCTTCCTCTGGGGCGCCGCCACCGCCGCCTATCAGGTCGAGGGTTCACCGCTCGCCGACGGAGCGGGGCCGAGCATCTGGCAGCGCTTCTGCCACGATCCGCGGCTGATGGCGGCGCCGGGCGACAGCGGCGATGTCGCCTGCGATCATTACAATCGAATGGAGGAGGATGTCGCGCTGATGAAGCGGCTGGGCCTCCAGGCCTATCGCTTCTCGGTCGCCTGGGGGCGGGTGCTGCCCGACGGGACGGGCCGGGTGAACGAAGCCGGACTCGCCTTCTACGAACGCCTGGTCGACACGCTGATCGCGAACGGGATCGAGCCGATCTGCACGCTGTTCCACTGGGACATGCCGGCTGCGCTCGACGATCGTGGCGGGTGGCTGAACCGTGATTCCGCCGATTGGTTCACCGACTATGCCCGCGTCATGTTCGAACGCCTGGACGGACGCGTGAAGAAGTGGGTGACGCTGAACGAACCCTGGGTGGTCAGCGACGGCGGCTATCTGCATGGTGCGTTGGCGCCGGGTCACAGGAACATGTTCGAGGCGCCTATCGCCAGCCACAACATGATGCGCGCGCATGGCAGCGCGGTGAAGCTGTATCGTGCGGTTGGGGCGCACGAAATCGGCCTGGTCGTGAATATCGAGCCGAAATATCCCGCCACCGACCGCGCGGAGGATATGGCGGCGACCGTTCGGGCGGATGCCTACATGAACCGCCAGTATCTCGATCCGGCGATGCTCGGCCGTTAC
>DASTEN010000017.1:0-4948 GCA_035709645.1 Sphingomonas sp. | reverse complement strand
CAGCGCCGTCGCGGCTGATTTCGAAGCGGTCGCCCGGCTACTCGCCTAACCGCGCGATCAGCGCCTGCGCGGCGGCCGGATTGCGCTCCTTCGCGCCGGAAATGAAGAATATGAACGTCTCGCGCGGCGCCTTTGGGGCATCCTGCGTCACATAGGGCAGACCGGCCGGCTCGCCGCCCGTCGCCCAGCCCCGTGCGGTCGTCGCGATCCGGTCGAGATCGGCGTCCGCATAGCCGGTGGGTTCGTCCGCGACCGCCGTCTCGTAGCGCGCATAGACGAAATCCGCCGTGACGTCGGCGATGGCCGGATAGTCGTCCGACCGCGCATAGACGATCGCGACGTTGGCCGCGCGACACATCGCGACGAATTCGGGCGCGGCGAAGCTTTCGTGCCGGACCTGCACCGCGTGGCGCAGCGCGATGCCGTCCTGCTTGGCCGGAAGCAATGTCAGGAACGCGGCGAAATCGACGGCGTCGAACTTTTTCGTCGCCATGAATTGCCACAGGATCGGGCCGAGCTTGTCGCCCAGTTCGGTAATTCCCTGGCGCAAGAACTTTTCGATCGAGGGGCTGGCCTCTGCCAGCACCTTGCGATTGGTGCAGTAGCGCGAAGCCTTCAGCGCGAAGACGAACCCGTCCGGCGTCTCGTCGCGCCATTTCGCGAACGTGTCGGGTTTGAACCCGGAATAATAGGTGCCGTTGACCTCGATCGCGGTCAGCTTCGACGCGGCATATTCCAACTCGCGCTTCTGCGGCCATTTCTCCGGATAGAACACGCCGCCGCGCCAGGGTTCGAACGTCCAGCCGCCGATGCCGGCGCGAATCGGGGGGTGGGTCATGGGAGGACCTACACCCGTTCTCGTCGAGATAGGCAAATCTGGATGGGTGAGGCAGAGCGCCGCGGCAAAGCCACGTCGTCGGTCGCCGCAGGCGGTGTCGTCCGAAGCAGTCTCTAAAAGCTGAAATGGCTCGCTATTTCAGTGAGACCGCTGGAGCGGGCGAAGGGATTCGAACCACCCGCGCAGCCCGGCAGGGCGGAGCGGCAACAAAAGACTCGAGGGTTCACGGCATGGCAAAGCCGCGTCGTCAGTCGCCGCAGGCGGCGCCGTCCGAAGCAGTCTCTGAAAGCTGGAATAGCTCGCTATTTCAGCGAGACTGCTGGAGCGGGCGAAGGGATTCGAACCCTCGACCCCAACCTTGGCAAGGTTGTGCTCTACCCCTGAGCTACGCCCGCTCTGGCGTTGCCGGAAAACGAAGCTTCCGGCGGGTGGAGGCGAGCCATTAGCGGCCGAATCACAACCGCACAAGCCCTGAAAACACTTGGCGTGCGGTTTCCGAGCGCCCACATGGGCGCGAACCGATTTCTCGTGAGGAGCCGCCCTTGGCCACGCTAGGACTTTCGCCCGCCGACAAGGACGCCGTGGAGGCGTTCCGCCGCGATGTCGTCGAACCGTCGATGACGAATCTGGTGATCATCGATTTCTGGGCGGAATGGTGCGGGCCCTGCAAGCAGTTGACGCCGGTTCTGGAAAAGGTCGCCGCCGACTATGCGGCCAAGGGCGTCGTGCTGAAGAAGATCGACGTCGATGCGAACAAGTTCATCGCCGCGCAATTCCAGGTCCGCTCGATCCCGACGGTCTATGTGATGTTCCAGGGCCAGCTCGCCGCCGACCTGACCAGCGCGCGCACCGAATCGCAGCTGAAGGCGATGCTCGACCAGCTGCTGCGCCAGTTGCCGGTGCAGAGCGACGAGGCCGCGCAGGAGGCCGAGCTCGAACCGCTGATCGCGATGGCGGAGGCTGTACTGGCCGAAGGCGACGCAGACCGAGCGCTGTCGATTTTCGATCAGCTCGCCGAGATGGCGCCGGACCACGTCGTCGTCGCCGCCGGACGCGCCCGCGCGCTGGTCGCGGCAGGTCGGGTGGACGAAGCGGCGGGCGTGCTGGATGCGTTGTCCGACGATGCCGCCAAGGCCCCCGAAGTCGCCCGCGCCCGCTCGGCGATCGACCTTGCGCGCACCGCGACGCCAGTCGCCGACCTGTCCGGCCTGGAGGCGCGGGTGGCCGCCGACCCGACCGATCACACGGCGGCGATGGAGCTGGCCGGCGGCCAGATGGCGGCAGGCGACCGCGATGCCGCCGCCGCCACGCTGCTGCGCTCGATCGCGACCGACAAGGATTGGAACGAAGGGGCGGCGCGCGCGCAGCTGCTGAAGCTGTTCGAAGCGGTCGGGCTGGAGGATCCCTGGGTGTCCGCGCATCGCCGCAAGCTGTCCGCGATCCTGTTCGGGTGAGCGACGCGCCCGCCTCGACGCGCCTGTCGATCTTTCCGTTGCCGGGCGCGATCCTGTTTCCGCGCATGCATCTACCGCTGCACATCTTCGAGCCGCGGTACCGCGCGATGGTCGGCGACGCGCTCGCCCGCGATCGGCGGATCGGGATGATCCAGCCGCGCGGAACGGCGCGCACCCCTGGCGGCGCGCCGCCGCTGTTCGATATCGGCTGCGTCGGCAAGATCGCCGATGTCGAGGCGATGGACGACGGGCGGTACAACATCGTGTTGGAGGGGCTGTCGCGGTTCCGCGTCGTCCGCGAACTCGATGTGACGACCAGCTTCCGTCAGGTCGAGGCGGTGCTGGAGCCGACTCCGGCGGGCGAAATCCTGAATCTGGGCGAGCGTGCCGCGCTGGAGGCCGAATCGCGCAAATTCGCCGACATCCACGGCTATGCGGTCGATTGGGAGGGGGTCGCGCGGCTGGACGACGAATCGCTCGTCAACGGCATCGCGCAGATCGCACCGTTCGACCCGGCGTCGAAACAGGCGCTGTTGGAGGCGACCAGCCTGTCCGATCGGGCGGAACTGATCGTCCAGCTGATGACCTTTTTCGGCCACCACGACGACGATTCGGGAACGCTGCAATAGAATCGGCTGGGGCGTGGCCGCTGCCGCGGGTTCAATGACCGTGCGTCTTGATCCCGCGCCGCCGCAGCTTTTCGCGCTTGCGCCGCCGCATCATGACGACGGCGGCCGGGATCGCGATCGCAAGCACGGCGATGATGATGCTGTAGGCAACATGCTCGCGTTCGAAATCAAGGATCATCGGTCGATACTCATACAGCGAAGTCGGCGCCTGATGGTCAAACCATCAAACCCGAAAGCAGTTTCGGGACCTGCCCGCTTTCGCCCCGCGCCTCGGCCATGAAACGGTCCTTGAGCGTGGGCATCCGCTGGACGGCGGACAGGCCGAGCCGGCGCACCGCACTCGCCGTTTTGCCCGGGATGCCGAACAGCCGGTTCAGCCCATCGGTCGCGACCGACACCATGAAGGTATCGAGGCTGCGCCAGCGTTCGTACCGCGCGAGCAATTGCGCATCGCCCAGGTCGAGCCCCATCCGCTTGCCCTCGACCAGGACCTCGACCAGCGTTGCGACGTCGCGGAAGCCGACGTTGACGCCCTGTCCCGCGATCGGATGGATACCGTGCGCAGCGTCCCCGACCAGCGCCAGCCGATCGGCGGTGATGGTCGCGGCGTGGTGGAAGCCCAGGGGATAGCTCTGGCGCCGTGTCAGCGCGCTGAGCGGTCCCAGGAATCCGCCCATCCGCTTTTCCGCTTCGTACAGCCAGGCGCGATCGCTCAGCTTCAGCATGCCCGGCGCGTCGCCCGCCTTCACCGACCAGACGATCGCCGAGCGGTGGCCGTCGGCATCGTCGACCAGCGGCAGCAGCGCGAACGGACCGGTCGGATAGAAGATCTCGTAGGCGATGTTCTCGTGCGGTTCGGCGTGGTGGAACGACGATACCATCGCGGCATGATCATATGTCCAGCGCGCGACCCGCAGGCCGGCCGCCTCGCGCGTCGGTGAATTCCGCCCCTCGGCCGCGATCAGCAGCGGGGCCTGGACGGTCGTGCCGTCGCTCAGCACCGCAGTGACGCCGAACGGTCCGCGATCGACCGACACCGCCCGTGTCGTCATGCGCAGGTCGACATGGGGTGCCGCTTCCGCCGATTCGAGCAGGGCGCGACGCAGGTGGCGGTTTTCGAACATCGTGCCCAGCGCGTCGCCGGGCGTGTCGGGGGCGAAGTCGAGCGCGCCCGGCTCCAGCCCGTCGCTGACCCGGATGCCTTCGATCGGGCAGCCGACGCCGGCCAGCCGATCGATCACGCCGATCGCCGACAGCATCCGATACGGCGCGCTGGCGATGGCCGATGCCCGCCCGTCGAAGCCGGCGGCCAGGACGGTTTGCTTGTCGGCGATGTCGACGATGATGCTGGTCAGGCCGTGCGCCGACAACGCGACACCCAACGCGCTGCCGACCAGCCCGCCGCCGAGAATAAGGACGTCTGCGCGGTTCATGTCCCCGTCCTACCGGGCCGCACGCGCCGTGCCAATGGTGGGTGGATGCCGGTGCGGCAGAACGCGGATGCACCTGGGCAGGGTGCCGCTGCCTTGACGTCGAGTCCGCAGGCGCGGACAATGGCGGCTGCTTTTCAGGGGGTTTGGGAATCATGGCGAGCCGCGCGGCGCCGTATCTGTGGCGGGACACGGTGAAGGCGGGCGCCCGCCGGTCGGGCGCGATGTTGACGGCGGTACTGCTGATCGTCGGCACGATCGGTTTCGCGCTGGCGCTGGCCAGCTATCACTCCGGCGACCCATCGCTCAACACCGCGGCCGGCGGGCCGGTGCGCAACCTGCTCGGGCTGCCCGGCGCCTATGTCGCCGATGCGCTGTTCGCGGTGTTCGGGCCGGCGGTCGCGCTGGCGTTGCCGCTGGGGCTCGTCTTCGCCTCCCGCCTGTGGCGCGACGTGCCACTGGGCCGCTGGGGGCGGATGCTGCGCACGACGCTGATCGGTGTCGCGTTGATGGCCAGTGCCTTTGCGTTTCTGTCGTCGGAAGCGGTGATGACGCTGCCCGGCGGTTGGGGCGGCATCGTCGGGCTGACGGTGGCCG
>DASTEN010000016.1:0-10148 GCA_035709645.1 Sphingomonas sp. | reverse complement strand
AGTCGTCGCCTTTGCATCCTGATAGGTCGCGTTCAGCCAGTACATGCCTGCCGCCGGCCAGTCGACTGCCACCACCCCGTCCGCACCGGTCGTCAGCTCGCGCGCACCCTCGGCATCGCGGTAGCGCTTGCCGCCGGGAACGACGGTCACCTTCAGGCCCGACGCCGGCTTGCCGTCGACTAGAAAGCGAAATTTGGCGGTTTCGCCCGCAACCAGTTCGTCAGGGTGCGTGACGGCATCGATTTCCAGCCCCTTGCCGGTCGGGGTCAGTACAATGCGCGTCGGCTGGCCTGCCGTCACGAAAATCTCGTTGCGGGCGCTGACGTCGGTCAACTGTACGTCGGTCGCGTTGGCGGGAATGTCGGCGACGGTCAGCGGCGCGACGCGCTGGCCGTCCGGCCCCATGGCGGGGCGCCCGCCGACGCGCTTCTCGACACCGTCGACCTTGAAACTGCCCATCAGTGCCGCGGTTTCCGTGCCGATCTTCCACGTGCCGGGCTTGTCGAGCTTGACGTCGAAGACCGATCGATACCGCCCGGTCGCCCCGTTCTGGATCTGGCCGGGCGTGCCGTCGGGCTGCCAGACCTTGAGGCCATCGAGCCGGCCGGGCTGATGGTCGGCGTAGAACAGGTCGTTCGACGCCGCCATGTCGACCGTCACCCAGCTATCTGTGCCGGAAAAGATGGTGCCCGAGGGGAGCAGCCACAGACGATGCGCGGACAGCGCCGCGGGAGCGGAGATCAGGGCGGCTGCGACGAGCAGGCGCGGCAGGAAAATCTTCATCGGAGACTCCTTTGGATCAGGGACCGAATGGGGAAGGGGGCGCGGATCGGGGATCAGCGGGCGGACAAGGTGACGGCGCCGAGTTCGTGGCTGCCGCTGGCGCGGGCGGCCTTTGTCGGAACGGTCAGCGGTAGCTGGACTAGCTCGCGTCCGCCGGTTTCGCGCGCAGCCTCGACGTTCAGCGTGTAGGCGCCGGGCTTCAGGTCGGCGGGGAGCGGGATGCTGTGCGTGCCGGGGGCACGGGTGGCGCCGCTGACACCGTTTGCCGGCAAGGACAGGCTGCGGCCACCCTTGCGCCACCAGGCGCGCAGGTCGGCAAGCCATTTCGTGCCGGGCTCGTTGCCGCGTTTCTTGATGTCGTACCAGATCGCCAGCGTCCGCGCGGCCCCGCCGCCTGCCGGCTCGACCCAGACCGCGACATAGGGGCGATGATATTCGGCGACGGCCAGTTTGGGGATGGTGACGCTGACGGTGCCGGCAGTCGCCGGCGCGGCGACGGTGCCGGCGATCAGGATGGGGGCGGCGAGACGCATGGACGCTCCTTCAGTGGATCAGGAAAATGGCGATGAGCGCCGGCAGCACGAGCCCGGCGATGACGATCGGCCAGGTGCTCGGGCGATGGCGGGCGTGCAGGTGCAGCAGCAGCAGACCGGTCAGCGTGAACAGCACGCAGGCGACCGCGAAGATGTCGATGAACCAGAACCAGGCGGTACCGGCGTTCCGGCCCTTGTGCAGGTCGTTCAGGTAGCTGATCCAGCCACGATCGGTCGTCTCCGCGGTGATCGCGCCCGACGTCCGGTCAATCGACACCCATCCATCGCCACCCGGGCGGGGCAGGGCGACATAGACCTCGCCATCCGACCATTCGCCGGCCCTCTCGTGGGTGTCGAGGTCGACCGCGGTCCGTACGGCATCGGCGACCGCGATCGGCAGCGGTGCCGCACCCGAACGGCCGGCCAGCTGCGCGACCAGCGGGGCGGGCAGGGTGCCGGTGCGTTCGACCGTTACCGGCGTCGCCGAAATCGTCGCAGCGTGGTTGAGCGTGATGCCGGTGACCGCAAAGAGCAACATTGCGACGAGGGAAATCGCCGCCGACACCCAGTGCCAGGTATGGAGCTGCTTCAGATACCAGCTGCGCCAGCGGCGCTTGGGGCGGACGGGGGGCGTCACGCGTCGGCCCAGCGGCGCAGCAGGTTATGGTAGACGCCGGTCAGCTCGATGGTCGCGCGGTCGCCTGTCCCTTGTGCTGCGGCGACCCGCTGCACCGCGCGGTCCAGATCGAACAGGATGCGGCGCGCACCGTCGTCGCGGACCATCGACTGGATCCAGAAGAACGACGCGACCCGGGTGCCGCGCGTAACCGGCTCCACGCGGTGCAGGCTCGATGCGGGATAGAGGACCGCGTCGCCCGCCGCCAGTTTGACCCGCTGTTCGCCGAACAGATCCTCCACCACCAGCGCGCCGCCTTCGTAGGCCGCCGGGTCTTCGAGGAACAGCGTGCAGGACAGGTCGCTGCGGATACGGAAATCGGTGCCGCGCTTCAGGCGGACGGCGTTGTCGACATGCGCGTCGAACGCCTGGCCGCCGGCATAACGGTTGAACAGCGGCGGAAATATCTTGAGCGGCAGCGCGGCGGCGATGAAGGTCGGCGACCGGCCGAGCGCGTCGAGGACGATACGCGCGGCAGCGACAGTCGCGGCATCGTCCTCGACCAACTGCTCGTTCCGCTTGGCGAGCGCCGCCTGTGGCCCCGACGTCGCGTTCCCGTCCGCCCAGGGGCCGGCATCGATGATGCCGCGCACCTGGGCGACGCCGGCGGCATCGAGCACGGAGGGAATCGCGATCAACATCTGATAACGACTAGCAAGATCAGAAGTTGTGGAACAGGCTGACCGTGGCCTGGCGCCGATCGCCCGGCATCGCCCAACCTCCGGTGACGCCGGTCGCCGTGCTCACGTTGTTGCGCACGCTGGTGACGTATCTTTCGTCGGTCAGGTTCTGGACGTTCAACTGCACCGTCCAGCGGGAGGCGATGGTATAGGCGGCAAACGCACGGTGGATGAGATAATCCGGCGCTTCGAAGACCCGCAGCGTGCCGGCGACCGGCACGTTCGTCGCGAACTTGCCCTGGTAATTCAGGCCGTAGCCCAGCTCGAGTCCGAACGGCAGCTTGTAGGTCGTAAACAGGCTTCCGGAATGTTCGGGTGTCTGCACCAGTCGCTGGCCGGCCTGAAGATCGACAACGCCCGCTGCGCGGTCGCGGTTCGAAATGCTCTGGCGCACGCGTCCGTCGAGGTAGGTGTAGTTGGCGAACACCGTCCATGCCGGCGTGACATTGCCCGACAGGCCGAGCGCGATGCCATCGACGCGGCTGCGGCCATCGAGCACCTGGAGGTTGGCGGGCAGTGCCGGATCGTTCGACGGGACGCGGTAATTGGTCCGTTCGTTGCGGAACAGCGCGGCGGTCACTTCCAGCTTGCGATTGAACAGCCCGGCCTTGACGCCGACTTCGTAGTTTCGCGCGGTTTCGGGGGCTACGGCGCACGGATCGGCGGCGACGGCGCTGGCCGGCACACCGCAACCCAACCGCACGGTGGCCGATGACGGCGTCTTCGACGTACCATAGCCGCCATACAGGCTGACGTTCCGCATCGGATGGAACACCGCGCCTGCCCGCCACGAGAACAGTCGTTCGCGGCTGTCCTGCGGTTGCGCCTGAAGCGGGGTCAGCGCGGTCGTGCCCGGTGGCACGAACAGCAGCGGCACGCTGCGGAAGGTCGCGTGCTGATATTCCCAGCGCACGCCGCCGTTCAGTTCGAAGAAGCGATTCAATTCCAGCGTGTCGAACGCATAGACCGCGATATTGCGCGTCTCGCCCTTCGACATGGCCGTCGTGATGTCGTTGATCGGCCCGGTGTAGGTCGTGTCCGGATCGGCGATGCTGATCAGCGGCAGCGGCGACACTGCCGCCCCGTTCGCCGTGCGTAGCAGCGACCCCTGGCGCAACGCGTAATCCTCGATCGTGCCCGCCAAGCCGACGTTCAGGACGTTGCGCAGGCCGCCTTTGCGCCCCTGTTCAAGTCGCACGTCGGTCTGGTTGTAGAGAAGCTGGTTTTCCTGATCGCGGATCAGCCCACGCGGACCGGATGGCAGATATGAACCGGCCGGCAGCGTGGCCGGGCAGGGCGCCCCGATCGTCGCACCGGGGGTCGCCGTCACCGGCTGGCGTCCGGTCGAGGCGAGGCAGAAGGTGCCTTGCGGCGCTGAGGTCACGCTGGACTGACCCACGCGCTGCCAGCGGGTCAGGTTGCGCACGCTCGTCCCGTCGCCGAAATCGTGACGGATGGTGGCGGTCAGCCGGTCGATGGTGATGTCCTGCCGGTCGAGGTTGGCGATCCCGTAATAGGCGCTGCGGTCGAAATCAGTCGGGATGCCATCGGACAGGCCATTGTCGAAATAGGGCACGCCATAGATGGGCGTATTGCGGTCCTGCTGGTGGACGTAGCCGAGCGTCAGGCTGGTCGGGCCGCCGATGCCGATCGTCACCGATGGCGCCACGCCCCAGCGCTTGTACCGCTCGACATCGCGGCCGGGGACGTCGTTGTGATGATAGGCGGCGTTTAGTCGAACCGCGATCAGGTCGTTCACGCGGACGTTGCTGTCGATCGCACCGCGGTAATAATCGTCGGTGCCGACCGCGCCCTGGACGATGGTCAGCGTATCGGGGGTCGGCACCTTGCTGACGAGGTTGATCGTGCCGCCGACGCTGCCCGATCCGTTGAACACGCTGTTCGCGCCGTTATAGACCTCGACCTGTTGCAGGTTGAACGGATCGGTGCGGCTGTACTGCGCGCTGTCGCGGACGCCGTCGACGGTGATGTCGTTGTTCGCCGAATAGCCGCGCAGGTTGATCGAATCGCCATATCCGCCGCCGCCCTCGCCCGCGCCGAACGTGATGCCGGGAATGGTCTGGAGCACGTCGCGCAGCGTCTGCAAATTCTGTTTGCGGATGGTCTGTTCGCTGACGACGGTGATCGTTTGCGGGGTATCGAGGATGGCCGCGGTCGCCTTCGGGCTTTCGACACCCAATGGCGCGCCGGCCTTCTGACCCGTCACCACCACGTCGCGTTCGCCGGTGCTGCTTTGCGGCGCGGTTCCGCCGTTGACGCGCACGTCATCGGCGGTCGCGGCAACGGCCGGCGCCGTCGTCAACAGGCCCACGCAACCCAGCGCGAGAAAATTGAGCATCGTTTATCCCCTTCGCCGCCCCGCTATTGCGAATCGGTCGCAGTGTCAACGCAAATGCGAGGCGTTATTAACAATCCGATGGCGAGGTATCGCGGACCAGGGCACGCATCGAAAGAAGCGTACTGATCTCACCTCTCCCGAGCGCGGGATGCCGGGGATCGTCGCGATTCCTGCCCCCGGATCGTGCGCATGGACCCGATGGCATCGATCCCGAGTTCCCACGCCATGTCAGAAGCCAGCGTCGCGTCAGGAACCTTCATTTCAAGCCGGGCCGTCAGGGCAGGGCAGGAGCCGCGGTTCGAAGACTGGGTCGATCGTCTGCAACAGGCGGCGCAAGCGGCCCCCGGCTATCTCGGCGCGATCCAGCTGAGACAGACGCGGGGACTGCAACATGTCGTCGTGCAGTTCGATACCCAGGCAAACGCGCAGGCGTGGCGCGATAGCCCGCGGCTGATGTCGCTGTCGCGCGACGCCAATGCGTTTTCGGTCGGTCTGAATCAGGTGGGACGGGGCGATCCAGCGCGGTTCGAAATTCCAAGCGACAGTTCCGCTGTGGGTTGGAAGCGGTTCGTGACCACTTGGGCTGCGGTCTTTCCGTTGTTGCTGGCGATCAGCACCGTCATGCGCTGGCTGCTGGCCGGCTGGCCACCCATTCTGCAGCTTCTGCCATCCTCGCTGATCCTGACCGCGGTGTTGCAATGGATCGTTCTGCCGCGGCTCCAGCGTTGGAGCCGGATCTGGGTGCTTGAGGATTCCAACGGCCAGCTGCGTGCCGAATGACGGCGGGGGCGGCGCTTTATCGGACCCCGCGACCGATCAGCGAAGCACCCGCGACAGGGCGTCCTGCCAGCCGGCCACCAGCGCGGCGCGATGATCGGGGGCCATCGTCGGCGTGAAGCAGGCATCGCGCGCCCATAGGCGTTCGAGTTCGTCCAGACCCGACCACAGCCCGATCGCCAGGCCGGCATGGAAGGCGGCGCCACGTGCGGTGGTTTCCAGATCGTCGGGACGTTCGACGGACACGTCGAGCAGGTCGGCGATGAAGCGGCACAGCCAATCGTTGGCGGCCATGCCCCCATCGACGCGCAGGATCGCCGGCGTGGCACCGCCGTCGCTGATCATCGCGGACACCAGGTCCAGCGTCTGGTACCCGACCGCCTCCAGCGCAGCGCGGGCGAGGTGCGCCTGGGTGGCGCCGAGCGTCAGGCCGAAGATCGCGCCGCGCGCCTCCGGCTCCCAATGCGGGGCACCGAGCCCGACGAAGGCCGGGACCATGTAGACGCCGTGGCTATCGGGCACCTGCGTCGCCATGTCGTCGGTGTCGCGGGCGTGGGTGATCACGCCGATCCCGTCGCGCAGCCACTTGATCGCCGCGCCGGCGACGAAGATCGACCCTTCCAGCGCATAGGTCGTGCGGCCGTCCAGCCGATACGCGGGGGTGGTCAGCAGGCGATGGTCGGACGCGATCGCACGCTCACCGGTATTGAGCAGAAGGAAGCAGCCGGTGCCGTACGTCGACTTGGCCGTACCGCTGGCGAAACAGGCCTGGCCGAACAGTGCCGCCTGCTGGTCGCCGGCGATGCCGGTGATCGGGATGGGGGTGTCGAACACGCCCTGAGCCGTCTCGCCGAAGCGATAGGCATTGTCCCGTACCGCCGGCAGCATCGCCTGCGGAATATCGAACAGCGCGCACAGCGTATCGTCCCAGCAATTGTCATGGATGTTCCATAACAGGGTGCGCGACGCATTGGTCACGTCGGTCGCGTGCACGGATCCGCCGGTCAGGCGAGACAGCAGGAAGCTGTCGACGGTTCCGAAGGCGAGTTCGCCGCGTTCGGCCCGGGCGCGGGCGCCGGGCACATGATCCAGGATCCAGCCGATCTTCGTCGCCGAGAAATACGGATCGAGCAGCAGCCCGGTACGGGCGCGGACGTCGGCTTCCACGCCGGTCGCTTTCAGGGCGGCGCAGAGGCGCGCGGTTCGACGATCCTGCCACACGATCGCGCGGTGGATGGGCATGCCCGTCGCGCGATCCCACACGATCGTCGTTTCGCGCTGGTTGGTGATCCCGATCGCCGCGATATCGGCCGCGGACAGGCCCGCCGTCGCGATCGCCTCGCGTGCGGTCGCCAGCACGTCGCGCCAGATATCCTCAGGATCGTGTTCGACCCAGCCGGGTTCGGGGTAATGCTGGGCGAATTCGGTCTGCACAGTGGCGATGCGGCGGGCCGAGGGATCGAACACGACGCTGCGGGTCGATGTCGTGCCCTGATCGATCGCCAGGATGTGGGATGCCATCGATTGCCTCTCCAAGTCGCATTTTCGTTGTTGATTGTTTCGCGCCCACGTCAATATCGTCGATATGGACGCGAGCACGAATGTCGACCTGCTGATCGTCGGCGGCGGGATCAACGGCGCCGGTATCGCACGCGATGCGGCCGGCCGTGGATTGTCGGTGATGCTGGTCGAACAGCACGATCTGGCCGGCTATACCTCGTCCGCGTCAACCAAGCTGATCCACGGCGGCCTGCGCTATCTGGAATATGGCGAATTCCGCCTGGTCCGCGAAGCGCTGATCGAGCGTGAGCGACTGTGGGGCATGGCGCCGCACATCATCTGGCCGTTGCGCTTCGTCCTGCCGCAGACGCAGTCGCCACGGCCGGCGTGGATAGTTCGGTTGGGGCTGTTTCTCTACGATCATCTGGGCGGGCGCAAACGCCTGCCGGCGACGGAGACGATCGCGCTCGATCGGTCGCCGTTCGGTTCCGGCCTCCAGGCCCGAACGGGCATGGGATTCGTCTATTCCGACTGCTGGGTCGAGGACAGCCGGCTAGTCGTTCTTAACGCACGCGACGCCGCCGACCGCGGCGCGATCGTGCGGACGCGGACCCGGCTGGTCGGCGCGCGGCGTACCGGCGCGCGGTGGACCGCGACGATCGCGCGGGACGGTGTGACGTCGCCGGTGCAGGCGCGGGCGCTGGTCAACGCTGCCGGACCGTGGGTGGCCGACGTGCTGCAGCGGGTTGGCGATGTGCGCAACGACCGCGGCGTGCGCCTGATCAAGGGCAGCCACATCGTGCTGCCGCGGCTGTACGACGGCGATCATGCCTATATGCTGCAGAACCCCGATCGTCGCATCGTGTTCGTCATCCCGTACGAGCGCGAATTCTCGCTGGTGGGTACGACCGACCAGCCATGGGAGGGACCACCGGGGCGGGCGGCGATCGATGCCGACGAAACGCGGTATTTGATCGATACCGTCAACCGCTATTTCGCGCGCAAGGTGTCGGCGGACGAGATACGGTGGAGCTACGCCGGCATCCGCCCGCTGTACGACGACAAGGCGACGAGCGCGTCTGCCGTCACCCGCGACTATGTCCTCGATCTCGATGCCGACGACGGCGCGGCGCCGATGCTGAGCGTCTTCGGCGGCAAGATCACGACCTATCGCAAGCTTGCCGAGCATGCGATGGCGCAGCTTGCCCCCTTCTTCCCGGCAGCCGGCGGGGCGTGGACCGGCGGCGCCATACTGCCGGGGGGCGATTTCGCCGATTTCGACGCCTATCTGGCGCAGCTGGCACGCGAACGACCGGCCATTCCGCACGACCTGCTGCGGCGGCTGGTACGGGCCTACGGTACCGATGCCGCGACGATCGTACCGCCGGGCGCGACGCCGGCCGATCTGGGTAACGATCTGGGCGGTGGGCTGACGACGCGGGAGGTCGATCACTTGCGCACCCGCGAATGGGCGATGACCGCGGAGGACATCCTCTACCGTCGCAGCAAGTTGGGGCTGCACGTGCCCGGGGGCACGGCGGAGCGGCTGGCGACGTACCTTTGCGGGTAGGGGGCGGAGGCCGATCTGATCCTACACGTCGATCGGCGTCTTCGCTCGGTCGAGCTCTCCCTCCAGCGCATCGTCGGGGACGCCCTGCATCGGGGTGCCGGACACCCAGGTGGCGCGCGCCAGGATCTGCGCTCCGATCGGCAGTGTCAGCAGCAGGAACAGCATCGTCAGCCAGCCGATATGGTCGGCACCGTTCGTATCGTGGATCAGCACACCGATCAGCAGCAGCGCGACGCCCAGCGTCCCCGCCTTGGTCGCGCTGTGCATGCGTTGCAGCGGATCGGGCAGGCGGATGACGCCGATCGCGGCGATCAGCAGAAAGGCCGTGCCCAGCACCATCAAGGCGCCTGCCAGGATCGTCATTTCCCGCCCTTCTTCGTTTCCAGGAACACCCCGAACGCCGCGGTCGCGACGAAATTGATGAGCGCGAGGCCCAGTCCGATGTCGAGGAATTCGGATCGACCGGTCAGCACGACGGTTACCGCTGCGAAACCGACCGCGATCGCCGTCAGCATGTCGAGCGCGATGAAACGGTCGGCGAAGCTTGGACCCCGTACCATCCGCCATGCGGCGAGAAGCAGCGCAAGGGCGAGGACGACCGCCAGACCGGCAGCGAGGACCTGTATCCCGCTCACCCCTGCAACTCCGCGATCCAGCGTTCGAAATGCCGCT
This sequence comes from Sphingomonas sp., assembly GCA_035709645.1. Taxonomy (GTDB): domain Bacteria; phylum Pseudomonadota; class Alphaproteobacteria; order Sphingomonadales; family Sphingomonadaceae; genus Sphingomonas. The sequence continues at coordinate 598 of DASTEN010000016.1, read as the reverse complement.
TGAAGCGCGCGACGGTGGCCGCCGGATCGGTCGTGTCGAGGATATGGACGTACAGCCGCGCGCGATCGTCCGAGACGTGAAGGCACGTCGACCCCGGCGTGAGCGAGGTGAAATAGGCGAACAATGCCACCGCCCAAGGGCGTTCGACCGCGACCGGCACGATGACGATGGCCGGACGGGTGCGGATGTGCGGCGACAGCACGATCCGCGCGACGTTCATCGAAGCGGCGACCAGGTCCCAGACGAAGATGCCCGTCAGCATCAGCATGGCACGGATACGGCGCAGCAGGGTCATGGGGCGAACTCCAGCATCCGCGCCGATTGTCTGGCCAGCGCCCACAGCCAGCCGGGGGCGAGGCCGATGGCGATGGTCGCCGCCGACAACAGCGCCATTGCGGCCAATCCGCTTTTCGGAAGCGCGCGGTGCGTCGCCCGTCGCGCCGGTTTCCAGCAGGCGTCGGACCAGAAGGTCGCCATCGACACAATCGTCAGCAGCCCGGCCAGCAATGCGATCCCGCCCAGCCACGCCACGCCGGCATCCAGGCTTTCGCGGATCACGACCAGCTTCGCCCAGAAACCGGAGAGAGGGGGAATCCCC
>DASTEN010000015.1:0-6044 GCA_035709645.1 Sphingomonas sp. | reverse complement strand
GCCTCGCGCCGGGACTGCAATTCACCGATCAGGTCGCGCGTCGATCGACCGCTGCCCGGCAATACCCCGGCGATCGCCTCCGCCACCGCTTCGCGCGCGTGGACGGTGGCCGGATTGACGACCCCGATATCCGGATCGCGCGGGTCGAACCAGCCGATCAGCAGCTTCAGCGTCGTGCCCTGGACGACCAGGGTCGAAAAGATCGCGCAGAACGCCAGGAACACGATGATGTCGCGCTGCGGAAAGGAGGCCGGCAACGCCAGCGCCGCCGCCAGGCTGACTACCCCGCGCATTCCCGCCCAGGAAATGATCGTCGGATAGCTGAGCGGGGGCGTGAACTTGCCCCCCTGCAACACCGAGGCGATCGCCGCGGCGGGATAGAAGGTGGCAAACACCCAGACGAAGCGCGACACGATCAGCACCAGCGACAGCGCGACGCCCAGCACGATCAGATGGCCCTGATCGTAATCGACCAGCCGCGCCACGATGTCGCGCAGTTGCAGACCGACCAGCAGGAACACCAGGCTCGCCAGGAGGAATTCGACCAGTTCCCAGGCGCTGTGCGACTGCAACCGCGTCCGGGCGGCAAGCTTCAGCTGCGCGCGCCCGATCAGGCCGCCACAGGCGACCGCCGCCAACACGCCCGATCCATCGATCCATTCCGCCGCCAGATAGGCGATGAAGCCGGCCAGGAACGACGCCAGGATCTCCAGGAAGTGATCCTTGAGCCGCAGCATCAGCCAGTTGGCGACGACGCCAACGGCCAGGCCGGCGACCACCCCGATCAGGGCGGTGACCGCGAACGACGACAAGATCTCGCCCGTCCCCACCGCGCCGATCACCGCGGCGCTGATCGCCAGTTTGTACAGCACCAGCGCGGAGGCGTCGTTGATCAGGCTTTCACCCTCCAGCACCGCGACGATCCGCTTGGGCAGCCTGAACCGCTTCAGCACCGATGTCGCCGCGACCGCATCCGGCGGCGCGACGATGGCCCCCAGCGCGATGGCGGCGGGCCACCCCATGCCGGGGATCAGCACACGGGCGGTCACCGCGACGATCCCGGCGGTGAACAGCACCGCGCCAAAGGCCAGCAGCGCGATGAACACGATGTTCGACCGAAACAGGCCCCAGTCGGTCCGAAGCGCGCTCGCCTGCAACAACGGGGGCAGGAACAGCGCCAGCGCCAGTTCGGGTTCCAAATCGACGTGCGGCAGGCCGGGCAGGAACGCCAGGACCATGCCGCCGATCACCAGCATGACCGCCGACGGGATCTCGATCCGGCGGGCGAGCACGGTCAGCGCCATCGCTGCGGCGATCAACAGCAGCAGCATCTCGAAAATCTGCATTACGCTGCCTTGATCTGGATTGGCCCCTGCCGATGGGAACGGCACAGCCGCCGATTGGATGCACGCGCGTGCCGCGACGACCCGCATTGCCCTCGGCCACGCGGATTCCTAAGTCGGCGGGCGTGAACGATCCTGCGTCCCCCAACCGGTTCAACGAAGAAGCCGCCACCTACACCGTTCGCGGCAGCGACGCGCCCGATCTGGAAACGGGCGTGGCGGCGATCCGCAACGTCGTCCAGACCTTGCCCGTGCGCCCCGGCGTGTACCGGATGCACGACGCGAAGGGCGAAGTGCTGTACGTCGGCAAGGCGCGCGCGCTGAAGAACCGCGTCACCAATTATACCCAGGTCGCCCGCCTTACGAAGCGTTTGCAGCGGATGGTCGCCCAGACCCGGTCGATGACGATCGTCACGACCAACAACGAGGCGGAGGCGCTGCTGCTCGAGGCGCAGCTGATCAAACGCTACCGCCCGCCCTACAATGTCCTGCTGCGCGACGATAAGAGCTTCCCGTTCATCCTGCTGCGCGCCGATCACGATTTTCCGCGCATCCAGAAACATCGCGGCGCCCGGCGGGCGAAGGGCGATTATTACGGCCCGTTCGCCAGCGCGGGCAGCGTCAACAACACGCTGAACGCGCTGCAAAAGCTGTTCCTGCTGCGCAGCTGTACCGACGGTTTCTTCAAGACCCGCGACCGGCCGTGCCTGCTGTACCAGATCAAGCGATGTTCGGCGCCGTGCGTCGGCCGCATCGACAAGGCGGGCTATGCCGACCTCGTCGAGGATTCGAAGAAGTTTCTCGCCGGCAAGGCGACCGACGTGCAGGCGAAGCTCGGCGCGCAGATGACGGCGGCGGCGCAGGCGATGGATTTCGAACTGGCCGCCATCCTGCGCGACCGATTGAAGGCGCTGACGTTCATCCAGGGCACGCAGTTCATCAACGCCGAAGGCGTCGGCGACGCCGACATCTTCGCGCTGGCCTGTCACGAAGGGGTGATGGGCATCCAGGCCTTCTTCATCCGCGGCGGGCAGAACTGGGGGCACCGCAGCTTCTTTCCGGCGCATACCGGCGAGGTGGCGGAGGCGGACGTGCTGACCCAGTTCCTCGCGCAATTCTACGAAGACGTGCCGCCCGCGCGCACCATCCTGCTCGACCGCGAGCTGCCCGAGGGCGAACTGCTCGGCCAGGCGCTGGGCGACGCGGCGGGGTACAAGGTCGCGCTGTCGGTTCCTCAGCGCGGCACGCGCAAGCGGCTGATGGAACAGGCGCAGCGCAACGCGAAGGAAGCGCTGGAGCGCCGCCTGGCCGAAAGCACCACCCAAGCGCGGCTGAACCGCGAGCTTGCCGAGCTGTTCGAACTGCCCGAGCCGCCCGACCGGATCGAGGTGTACGACAACAGCCATATCCAGGGCAGCAACGCGCTGGGCGCGATGGTCGTCGCGGGGCCGGAGGGGTTCCGCAAGGGCCAGTATCGCAAGTTCAACATCAAGCAGGCCGCGACCGACGACGATTACGCGATGATGCGCGAGGTGTTGACCCGCCGCTTTTCGCGCGCGCTGGAGGAAGCGCCTGACCGCGACGGCGGCGAATGGCCCGATCTGGTGTTGCTCGACGGCGGTCGCGGCCAGTTGAACGCGGCAAAGGCGGTGCTGGAGGATCTGGGGATCGAGGACGTAGTGCTCGTCGGCGTTGCCAAGGGGCCGCATCATGGACGCGAGGGGCGCGAGGTTTTCCACCTGATGGACGGCCGGGAGCTGACCCTGCCGGTCAATTCGCCGCTGCTGTTCTACCTCCAGCGCCTGCGCGACGAAGTCCACCGCTTCGCGATCGGTGCCCACCGGGCGAAGCGCGCCAAGGCGATCGGCGCGAGCCCGCTCGACGAGGTCCCCGGCATCGGCCCGGCGCGAAAGAAGGCGCTGCTGATGCACTTCGGCACCGGCCGCGCGGTGCGCAATGCGAGCCTGGCGGACTTGCAGAAGGCGCCGGGGGTGAGCGCGGCGGTGGCGCAACAGGTGTATGATTTCTATCACGCCCGATAAGCGCACGCGATTAGCGTAGCTAATCGCGAGACGCGCCGGGCCGGCCGGCGGGGCGAAGCCCCGTCCGACGACGCGGGATTTACTCCCGCGTCGGCCCGCGCCGAAGGCAATGCAATACTGATCGGCCTTTCATCGATATCCTCGTTCCGAACCCGTCTCCGGCTTGCCGGGCTCATCGGTCCCGCTAGACTTCGACGAAACGGGGTTGGGGGGAAATTGCGGTGCTCAGACAGACATTCGTCACCGTGATGCTTGCGTCGGCCGCGCCGGCGTTTGCCAGCGACAAGCCGATCTACGCGCCGACGCCTGTCTGGGTGAAGCCTGTCGCCGTGCCGTCCCCGGCAGCCAAACCCGACGAAGCACCGATCCGGATCCTGCTGTCGGATCAGCAAGTCGCGTTCGAACCCGGCAAGCAGACCAGTTATTCCGACGTTGCCATGCTGATTCAGACTCCGCAGGGGCTGGATGTCGGCAACCTGTCGTTTCCGTGGAACCCGGAAACCAGCGATCTGATCATTCACAAGCTGGAAATCCGCCGTGGCGACAAGCGGATCGACGTCTTGGCCAGCGGCCAGACATTCACGGTCCTGCGGCGCGAAACCAACCTGGAAAGTGCCATTCTCGATGGGATGTTGACGGCCAGCATCCAGCCGGATGGGTTGCAGGTCGGCGACATCCTGCAATTCGCCGCGTCCGTCGTCACACGCGACCCGACGATGAAGGGGCATGTCGAGGCGGTTGCGGCAGGCTGGGACATGGCGCCGATCGCGCGCGCGCATCTGCGGATGCAATGGCCGGCATCGATGTCGGTCAAGGTGCGGCAATCCGGTGCCATGCCGGTTTTGAAACCGACCCGGTCCGGGGCGGACAGCGTCGTCGAATTCTCGCTCGACGGCCTGGATCCCGTCCCCGGCCCAAAGGGCGCGCCGTTGCGGTACCAATTCGGCCGCCGGGTGGAGGCGAGCGATTTCGTGTCCTGGGGGGACGTCGCCGCGCTGCTCGCACCGCTCTATGCCACTGCGGCGACACTGCCGGCGTCGGGTCCGCTGGCCGACGAGGTTGCCCGGATCGCGGCGCTGTCGCCGGATGCCAAGGTGCGTGCCGAAGCCGCGCTGGCGCTGGTGCAGGATCGCATCCGTTATGTCGCACTGGCGATGGGGGCCGGGGGGCTGGTACCGGCCGACGTCGCCACCACCTGGTCGCGGCGCTATGGCGACTGCAAGGCCAAGACCGCGATGCTGATCGCGCTGCTGACGGCGTTGGGGGTGACGGCGGAACCGGTCCTGGTCAGCAGCCGGATGGGCGACGGGCTCGACGAACGGCTGCCGATGGTCGGGGCGTTCGATCACGTCCTGGTCCGCGCGGACATCGCCGGGCGATCCTATTGGCTGGATGGAACGCGCAAGGGCGATACCGGGATCGACCGGCTGCAGGTCCCCGATGTCGCATGGGGCCTGCCGGTTCGGGCCCGCGGTGCGGCGCTGCTGCGGATCGCCCCGGGGCCGCTCGACGTGCCGCAGTCCGACGTTCGCATCCGGATCGACGCCCGGGCCGGGCTGACATCGCCAGCCCCGACGACCGTCGAAACCGTCTTTCGCGGCGATGCCGCGATCGCCGTGAATACGGGTATCGCGGCGCTGACCGGGGACGCGCGCGACCGGTCGCTGCGGGCGTATTGGAAACGCGAATATACCTTCATCGAACCGACGAAAGTCGGTGCGACCTTCGATCCTAAGACGGGGGAGGCGCGGTTGACGCTGGACGGTACCGCGCGGATGGACTGGAGTTCGGGCTGGTACGAAACCGATGGAACGTCGGTCGGCTATACCGCCGATTTCACGCGGGAGCCCGGTCCCGATCGGGATGCGCCGTTCGCCGTCGCGCATCCGCTGTACAGCCGAAACGAGGAAACCATCCTGCTGCCGCCGGGCTTTCCGGACGATGGCGCGATCGGCAAGGGCGACATCGATCGCGTCGTCGCCGGGATCGCCTACAAGCGGACCGCGACGTTGTCGGGTGGCGTCTTCAAGGTCGTGAAGACCGAACGCAGCCTGACGTCGGAATTCCCGGCGAAGGACGCGCCCGCGGCGCAGGCGGCGCTGCGGGACATGGCGAAATCGACGCTCTACATCCGCCAGCCGGCATCCTATCGGCCGTCCGATGCGGAAGTGGCCGCGCAGATGGATCAGGTTCCAAAAACGACCGCGGAATACAATCGGCGGGGGAATACGCTGCTGGATCGCGGTCGTTTCGACGATGCGGTGAAGGATTTCGATGCGGCGCTGGCGCTGTCGCCGAAGGACGAGACGGCGTTGGCCAACCGCGGCCTGACCTATGTGTGGACCAGCCGCTATGATCTGGCCGCGAAGGATCTGGCCGCGGCGCTGGCGATCGATCCGCGCCACGCCGTCGCGCTGCGTGCGCGCGGCTTCATGGCGTTTCGCAAGGGCGACTACCGCGCCGCAGTGGACGATCTGACGGCGTCGTTGCGCAGCGATCCGGGCAACACGTTCGCATTGTATCGGCGCGCGTTCGCCAATCGGTCGGCGGGGAACGACGATGCGGCCTTGGCGGACGCGGCAGAGATCATCGCCGCCAACCCCAAGGCGACCGAAGGGTATGCGCTGCGCGCGAACATCTATCGCGCGCGGGGGCAGCA
>DASTEN010000014.1:0-2878 GCA_035709645.1 Sphingomonas sp. | reverse complement strand
GCGAAGCATGTGCTGGGCGAGCATATCGACCAGCTTCACCTGCTCGCCAACGCGCTGCTCGAATATGAGACGCTGTCGGGCGAGGAGATCAAGCGACTGATCGCCGGCGAGGATATCGATCGGCCGGACCCGGGTGCAAAGGCGGCGACCGTCCCGGTCAGCGGGACGTCGATCCCCAAGACCAAGCGACCGAGCGGGCCGTTCGGCAACCCGGCACCACAAGGGGCGTAAGACACAGGGGCGGGCTTCGGTCCGCCCCTTTTTTTTACGGCGCGCCGCCCTCGATCGTCATCATCGGGCAGATACGGCGCAGCGGGCCGCAGCATGACCACCACCGTCATCCCCGCGGAGGCGGGGATCAATTCTGGCTGAACGCGGTGGGTCTCATTCCGCTCTCCGTCAATCTGTCCCCGCCTTCGCGGCGATGACGGAGAGCGGCACCAATCAATCCCGCGACCAGCGCGCGAAGATCGCCGTCGGCAGCGTCAGCCCGCGAGCTTCCTCGCGGACGCCCAGTTCGCCGCATTCGACCGTGCCCGGCAGGTCGCCGAACTGCTGCCGCACCAGCTCGCCGATCGCCAGTGCCGACAGCCGCACGGCGTAGACCGTGAGGAACAGGAAGCGTGATTCGGCGTCGATCAGCCGCCGGCAGTCGGCGATCAGACTGGGCAGATGTTCCTCGAGCTTCCACACCTCGCCGTTCGGCCCACGGCCCCATTTCGGGGGATCGAGGATGATGCCGTCATAACGCCGCCCCCGCCGCACTTCGCGGGCGACGAATTTTCCGGCATCCTCGACCAGCCAACGCACCGGCTTGTCGGCCATGCCGGACAACTGCGCGTTGGCGCGCGCGGCATCGACCGACTTCTTCGAAGCATCGACATGCACCATCCGCGCGCCTGCCGCCGCCAGCGCAAGCGTGCCGACACCGGTGTAGCCGAACAGGTTCAGGCATTCGGGATCGGCCGCACCAGCGATCCGTCCGCGCATCCAGTCCCAGACGGGCGCCATGTCGGGGAAGAAGCCCAGGTGTCGGAACGGCGTGTTGTGGGCGGTGAAGCGGACCTCGCGCCACGCCAGCGGCCAGCCGCCTGTCGGTACGTCGCGGGACAGGTCCCACCGCCCACCGCCGTCTTCATCCGCACCGGGCAGGAATTCGCCGTCCGCCTGCCAGTCGGGCGAGGCGGGCGCCCACATCGCCTGTGGTTCGGGGCGGACGAAGCGGAAGCGACCGTAGCGTTCGAGCTTCCGACCATGCCCTGAATCGATCAGGCCGTAATCGGCCCAGGGTTCGCCGATGAGGGAGATTAAATTCTGCATTCCGAATCCGTTCGCCCGGAGCCTGTCCGAGCCTGTCCTGAGCGACTGCCGCAGGCTGGCAGTCGAAGGGGGCCGTTCTTCGTGCCGCAGGCGCGCGTCAAGTAAAAGAGCGATGCTTCGGCCAGGGTCCCGTCAAAGTGATACTTTGACGGGCGGGCCACACGCTCAGCACGAACGGGTGGGGTGTGTCACGCCTTCGCCACCGCGCGCTCGGCGATGTAGGCGGTCACCGCTTCGAACGTCGCATCGAGCGTGTCGTAGCGTTCCTCGCGATCGAACAGGTCGCCGACGCGGCCGGGCAGGCTCGGGCGGACACCCGTCGCGCGTTCGACCGCGTCGCCGAATTTGGCCGGGTGCGCAGTCGCCAGCGTCACGACCGGCACGTCGGCCGGCAGGTCGGCGCGGCGGGCGGCGGCCAGGCCGATCGCGGTATGCGGGTCGATGACCTGGCCGGCCTCGGCGCAGGCCCATCGCATCGCCTCCGACATGTCACCCGGCTCGATACGCGCGCTGGCGAACAGTGCCGATGCGCCTTCGGCCTGCGCGTTGCTAAGGCGCATCGCGCGGGTCGCCTCGAAACCGCGCATCTGATCGGACATGGCCGAACCATCGCGTCCGGCAAGGTCGAACAACAGGCGTTCGAAGTTCGAACTGACCTGGATGTCCATGCTGGGCGCTGCGGTCGGCGTGACCGTGCCGGCCGAGTAATCCCCCGCCGACAACGCGCGGTGGAGGATGTCGTTGACGTTGGTCGCGACGATCAGCCGTGCGACCGGCAGACCCATCTTCGCCGCGACGTACCCGGCGAACACGTCGCCGAAATTGCCGGTCGGGACCGAGAAGGCGACCGCGCGGTCCGGCGCGCCCAGCCGCACGGCGGCGTAGAAATAATAGACCACCTGCGCCATCAGCCGCGCCCAGTTGATCGAATTGACCGCGCTCAAGGCGAAGCGCCCCGAAAAATCGGGATCGTTGAACATCGCCTTCACCAGCGCCTGCGCGGTGTCGAAATCGCCGCGGATCGCGATGTTGTGGACGTTGGGGCTGAGCACCGTCGTCATCTGCCGACGCTGGACATCGCTGACCCGGCCGTCCGGGTGCAGCATGAAGATGTCGACGTGCTCGCGCCCGGCCAGCGCGTCGATCGCCGCGGATCCGGTATCGCCGCTGGTCGCGCCGACCACGGTCAGATGGGTGTCGCTGCCGGTCAGGAACCGTTCGAACAGCAACCCCAGGAATTGCAGCGCGACATCCTTGAACGCCAGCGTCGGCCCATGGAACAGCTCGAGCAGGAAATGGCGCTGGTCGAGTTGGACGAGCGGCGTGACCGCGGCGTGGCTGAAGCGGCCATAGGCAGCATCGCACATCGCGCGGAGTTCGTCAGGGGTCAGCGCGTCGCCGACGAACGGCACCATGATCCGCGCCGCAGTCTCCGCATAGGACAGCCCGGCGAGGTCCGCGATGTCCTGCCTGGACAGCGTCGGCCACGCATCTGGCACATACAGCCCGCCGTCGCTGGCGAGACCCGCCAGCGTCGCGTCGCGGAAGTCGAGGGTCG
>DASTEN010000013.1:0-2885 GCA_035709645.1 Sphingomonas sp. | reverse complement strand
CTTGCCGGTCGGCTTCGGCCCGTCGTCGAACACATGGCCCAGATGCCCACCGCAGCGGCGGCAATGCACCTCCACCCGCGTCATCCCCAGCGACCGATCGGTCGTCGTCGCCACCGCAGCGCGCAAGGGCGCCCAGAAACTCGGCCAGCCCGTCCCGCTTTCGAACTTTTTCTTCGAGGTGAAGAGTGGCAATGCGCAACCCGCGCAACCGAATACGCCGGAGCGATGCTCATCGTTCAGCGGGCTCGAATACGGGCGTTCAGTATCCTGCTGGCGCAGCACACGGTAGGCGGCGGGCGACAGTTTCTTGCGCCACTGCGCGTCGCTCAACGTGACTTCGTATTTGGCGAGCGCAGGCCAGGCGGCGAGCGCCGGGGCAAGCCCGGCGGCGGCGAGCAGGGTACGGCGAGTGGTCAGCATGGGTCGAATGTAGGAAGGCGTCGACGGCGCGGGTAGGGGGCGGTGTGGTACCGTCCCCGTCGTCGATACCGCGAGGACGGACATCCGTAGTCGCCGGACGTCACGAACTTCACGAGAGCCAGCCAGAATTGATCCCCGCCTTCGCGGGGATGACGGCGGACAGGGCAGTCCTCCTTCCGCGCGGGCCTCAGGCAGCGACCGCCTTCTTCCGCTTCCAGAACGCCGGACTGCCCGATTGAAGCACCCCGCGCCGGAACAGTCGGGCGCCGAGCCACACCGTCAACCCTACCCACAACGCCTGCCAGCCCAGTGCCAGCAGGTGCGGCCAGAGCTCTGGGCGATTGGCGGCCCGTGCAGCCATTGCAAAGGGCGAGCTGAAGGGCAGGATTTCGGCGACCCGCGCGATCATCGAATCCGGCTGCGAGGCGGCGGCCTGGCTCAAGCCGAACATCGCCACCTGGAAAATGGTGATCGGCAGCGACAGCATCTGGATCTCGCGCGGCGTGCTCGCCTGCGCGCCGATGCCGAGGAACACCGCGCCCAGCAGCAGATAGGCCATGGTGAAATAGGCGAAGAACAACAACGGGAAGACCGGGCCCACCGCCGGCCCTACGTCGGCGAACGCGCGGGCCATTCCGGCGGGCAGCAACTGCCCGACGTTGACGACGATGGTTCCCCAGAAGGCGACGAACAGGATCGCGACACCGAACATGCCGATTAGCTTGCCCAGGAACACGCTTTCCAGCGGCACCGCGGCGGCCAGGATTTCGATGACCTTGTTGGACCGTTCCTCCGCCATCGTGCCCACGGCCTGTCCCGCCAGCATCAGCGTCAGGATGAACAGCCCGAACACCGCAAAGAACGCCGCCTGGTTCGATCCACTGATCGTCGTGCGAGTGGCGCCTGCCTTGAATTCTACCCTGGTCGCCTTGCTTAGCGGGGCGGCGCCGGTGCGTTCCACGCGGATGGCGGCATCGGCCAGTGCCGCCAGATAGGATGCGCTGCGCCCGGCATTCGCCGCGTAGAGGATCGTCGGCGCGTCGAGTGGGCCATACAGCGTCGCGGTGACCTCCACATCCTTGCGGCGCATCGTGTCGGCGGCGGCGCTGGCCGGGTCGCCGCCCGGGCTGGCGAGGATCAGCTGGGGTGGTGCCTCGCTGCGGCGGAACATCGGCCTCAACTGCCGGTCGGTCGCCTGTACGGCGGCCCAGGTCTGCGGATCGGCGACGACCGCAACGCGCATCTTGCCGATCGAACTGCCCGCCATCGTCGCGGCGCCGAGACCGCCGACCGCACCGAAGCTCATCATGATAAGCGGTGCCAGCAGAAAGATGAGGAAGGTCGGCGTGAACACGGTTGCGATGAAATCGCGCCGCGCGACGGTCAGCGTCTGGCGTACCGACTTGTTCATGCCGCCTGCTCCAGGGTTAAAATCGGTGACTGGTAGGGGCCGAGATTGCCCTGTCGTGATCGTCCGACGGGGAGCGTCGGGCAGCGCGCAGCGGCGCTACGCGCAATCGGCGCGATGGAATCGGCGGGCACGACCGGGCAACCGCTTTGCGGCGGGCAAATTCTGACGCGAGGCATCATCACTCGGCGGTCACGATGCATGTGCATCGCTCCTCTCCCCGGTTCCGAACCCTGGGACAGCATTTGCTCCGTCACGACCCCTGCCAGTCGCCGATTCGAACCCTAGCGCTTCGCGACCGACGATCTTGACGAAGGCGTCGTGCAGCCGGGCAGGCTCGATCGACAGGCCGGAAATGCCGTAGCCGGCGTCGATCAGCTTCACCAACACGCCTTCGATACCCTCCTTGGGCAGGGTGAAAACCCAGCCGTTGCCTTCCGTCTGCGCATCCGCCGGCAGCAGCGCAGCGATGCCCGGGTCGGGGCGGTGGGGCACGTAATGCGCCTTGACCGGCAAGGTCGCGCGGGCGTCGTCGACGGTCCCTTCGAACCGCGCCTTGCCGCCGGCGATGATGGTCAGCCGGTCGCACAGCCGTTCGGCATGCGCCATGACATGGGTCGAAAACAGGATGGTTGCGCCGCGGTCGCGCTGGGCGACGATCAGCGCCTCCAGCCGTTCCTGATTGACCGGGTCGAGCCCGGAAAACGGTTCGTCGAGCACCAGCAGTTCGGGTTCGTGGACGACCGAGCCCAGCAGCTGGACGAACTGCGCCATGCCCTTCGACAGCTTCTTGATCTTCTGGTCGGCGGCGTGGCCGAGGTTCGCGTCCTCCAACATGGTCCGCGCGCGCTTGCGCCCGGTGCTCCAGTCCAGGCCGCGCAACGCACCCATGAAGGCGATCGCGTCGACCGCCTTCATGCCGGGATAAAGGCCGCGCTCCTCGGGCAGATAGCCGACGTTGTCGCTGGCGTCGCGCGGATGCGCCCGGCCGAGCAGGCTGCGGTTGCCTTCATCGGGTTCGATGATGCCCAGCAGCATGCGCAACGTCGTCGTCTTG
>DASTEN010000012.1:0-2541 GCA_035709645.1 Sphingomonas sp. | reverse complement strand
ACGGCTGGCTGAGGCCGCCGATCAGCGTTTCGCGCAGGTCGGCGCGGCCATCGCCATCGGTATCGCGCAGCAGCAGGATGCGGTTCCGGCCGACCGCCCGATAGTTCGGATCGTTGGTCTTGCGTTCGGTCGTCGCTTCGGCAATCAGTACGTCGCCGTTGGGCAGTACGACGGCATTGCGCGGCGAATCCAGCCCCTCGGCAAAGGCGTTGACCGTCAGGCCATCGGCGACCTTCAGCTGCGCGCCGTCATGAAAGGGCGTGGTGTCGGGGGTGTTGACGACCGATCTGGTCGCATAGGGGGCGGGCAGGGTGGGCTTGGTGCCGATGCTCGGCCCGCTGGTCTGGGCATGCGAAAGCCCTGCGGTCAGAATGAGCGGCAGGATCGACAGGTAACGCGGCAACAGTGCCTCCCCGGGGAAAGAGCGTGCGATGATCTGCGACACGCGACACCGTCGGATCGCGTGGTTGTCAACCGGCGGCACCGTCATCGCCGTGCCTGAAGCGTGATCGCGCCCGGTTTCAGGCCGGCGGCGCTGACCCTGACGGTAAGCCGGCCGTCGCCCGTGCCGCGGACCAGCGCGACCGCGCGGCCATCGCGCGGCCGGCGGTCGGGCGACGCAAAGGGGCGATGGTCGGTCACCGATCCGTTGTCGGTCGCGATCAGCTGTCCCGCGCCCTCGACCGCGAAGTGAAGAAGCTGTTCGGCGCCCGGGACGATCACGCCCTTCGCATCGACGACTGTCGCGCGCACATAGGTCAGGCTGTCGAAATCCGACCCGACCGTCGCCACGTCGGACGACAGCGCGACCGCCGCGGGTGTCCCGGCCGTGCGAAGCCGGTCCGACAGGCCAGCAGCGTCCGGGTCGAGGCATCGCGCCTGCACTTCCCCCGGCACATAGGTCACCGGCCAGCGGCGCGGGGACGCATCGATGTTGATCGGCAGGGTGCCGAGTGAACGGCCGTTCAGGAATGCCTCCACCTGCCGGCAGTTGCTGTACACCTCGATCGTCTCGGGGTGTGGCAGGCGGTTGGCGGGGGTCCAGTCGTCGAACAGCGCGACCGGCGGTTGCGGCGTCGCGACCGCGATCATCGTCGGCAGGACAGGTTGGTTGGGGCCGCCGGCACCATCGGTCGCAGGACCGGCGGCGGTCGGATTTGCGTTGCGCACGACATGGATGACCGGGCTGTCCGACCACCAGCTCGCGCGTTCCAGCGCGCGGACATGCGGGGCGCCGGTCCGGTCGAGCAACCCGTTGTAGCGGCTGATGAAAGGCCAGCCGACCCGGTTCGATTCCCCCAGGTAATCGACGCCGGTCCACAGGAACATGCCGGCATAGGCCGGGTTGTCGCGCACGGGCACCCAGTTGATCCGGTTATGACCGTTCTCGGTCCCGACGATCTTTCGAGCCGGGTTCTGATTATGCGCGGCGGCGAGCTCGGTCTCGCGATAATTCTGGCCGACGACGTCCAGCATGTCGGCAAAGCCGTTGGCATAGTCGCCGGTCACGTTCGGGCGGAACAATCCCATCGTGACCGGGCGGCTGGGGTCGGTCGCGTGCGCGACGTCGAGCAGCGAACGCAGCGCCGCCTTGGCCTGAACCGGATAGGCGGTATCGTGGATTTCGTTGCCGGCACTCCACAGGATGATGCTGGGATGATTGCGGTCGCGCCGGATCATGTCGGCGGCATCGCGTTTGTGCCAGTCGCCGAAGAACAGGTGATAATCGTTCGGCGTCTTGGCGACGTTCCACTGATCGAACCATTCCTCCATCACCAGCAGGCCGAGCTCGTCGGTCAGGGCGAGCAGTTCCGGGCTGGGTACGTTGTGCGCGGTGCGGATCGCGTTGACGCCAAGGGCCTTGAGCGCGGTCAGCCGCTGCCGCCAGACCGCGGCCGGCACCGCCGCGCCGACGGCACCGCCATCGTGGTGCAGCGCCACGCCCTTCAGCTTCAGATTGCGCCCGTTCAGCCAGAAGCCGGTGTCGGCCCTGAATTCGGCCTGCCGGACGCCGAAGGACAGGCTTTCGGTATCCGTAACCGCGCCGCGATCGTCGAGGATGCGGATCGTCGCGCGGTACAGGGCAGGGGCGTCGATGTCCCAACGGCGCGGGGAGGCGAGCCGGATGTCCTGCGTCACCACCTGGGTCCGATCGGCATTCACCTGCGTCAGCGGCGATCGCGCCCGCGCGACGTCGCGACCATCGGGGTCGGTGATGACGATATCGACCATCGCGCCCTGCGGCGCGTCGCCGGCATTGTGCACTTCGATCGCAGCGGACAACTGCGCGGCATCGGCCGTGATCGACGTCGTACGGACGAACGCACCGCCCTGCGGGATATTGAGATTGCCGGTCTCGATCAGCCGGACGTGGCGGTAGATGCCCGATCCGTTGTACCACCGCGACGACGGCGCGGCTGAGGTATCGGCACGCACCGCGATGACATTGGGTCCGTCGCGGCGCAGATGACGGGTGATGTCGTAGCGCAACGACACATATCCCATCGGCCGGTAGCCGACATGGTGGCCGTTCACCCAGAC
>DASTEN010000011.1:0-2414 GCA_035709645.1 Sphingomonas sp. | reverse complement strand
CTTCGTCGAACGGACCGCCCAGCGGATTCTGTACTAGGAAATTGTCGAGCGCCATGCCGGTCCGCGTCGTGTGGATGCGCGCATCGATGATGTTGCCGCCCGCCGCATGGATCGCACCGGCGATGCGATAGAACAGCCCTGGATGGTCGGCGGCATGGACCGTCACCAGTGTCGCGCCGCGATCCTCGTCGACGCTGGTTTCGATTGTCAGCCGCGCATCGCCCGACTGATCGACCATCCGCGCATTGGCGGCGATCACGTCATCGGGCTCGGCGATCCAGTAAGCGGGCGGCAGATGGCGGACATAGGCGGCCAATGTGTCGCGGTCCCAGCCCAGCGTCCGGCGCAGCGTTTCCTGCTTCTCGGCAATGCGTTCGTCGCGACCGCGCTGCTTGTGGCCGAGCCGCAGCACTTCCTCGGCGGTTTCGAACAACGTGGTCAGCAACTGGCGCTTCCACCCGTTCCACGTCCCCGGCCCGACCGCGCGGATATCGACGACGGTCAGCACCAGCAACATGCGTAACCGCTGCGGCGATTGCACGACGCTGGTGAAGTCGAGAATCGTCTTGAAGTCGCTAAGGTCACGCTTGAACGCGGTTGCCGACATCAACAGGTGATAGCGAACCAGCCACGCCACCGTCTCTGTCTCGGCCGGGGTCAGGCCGAGGCGGGGGCACAGCCGTTCGGCCACTTCGGCCCCCAGGATCGAATGGTCGCCGCCGCGCCCCTTGGCGATGTCGTGGCACAGCACCGCGACGAACAGCGCGCGGCGCTGGACGATGCCGCCGAACAGCGCGGTCGCCAGCGGATGCTCTTCGCGACAGATGCCGCGCTCGACCTGCGACAGCAGCCCGATCATGCGGATGGTATGCTCGTCCACCGTATAATGGTGGTACATGTCGAACTGCATCTGCGCGACGATGCGGCCGAAATCGGGAATGAAGCGGCCGAACACGCCGCATTCGTTCATCCAGCGCAGCACCAGCTCGGGATCGCGCGGAGAGGTCAGCACGTCGAGGAACAGCTGGTTGGCGCGCGGGTGCGAGCGGACCTGCGCCGCCAGTCGTGCATCCCGCGACGCCGCGCGCATCGCCAACGGATGGATTTCCAGCCCGTGCAGATCGGCCAGCGCAAAGATCTCGATCAGCCGGACCGGGTCCTCGGCGAAGAAATCATCCTTGGGCAGCGCCAGCCGCCCCCGATCCAGCACGAAGCCATGCAGCCGGCGCGGACGACGCCGCAGCCGGGGAAAGCCGAACCGGCTGCCCCGCGCCGCATAGGTTTCGTCAAGATGGCTGAGGAACATGCCGGTCAGGTCGCCGACCCGCTTCGCCTGCAGGAAATAATATTGCATGAAGCGTTCGACGCGCGACTTGCCGACCCGGTCGCTATAGCGCATCCGCGTCGCGATCTCGGTCTGCACGTCGAAGGTCAGCCGCTCCTCCGCACGCCCGGTAATAAGGTGCAGGTGACAGCGCACCGCCCACAGGAAATCCTCGGCCCGGTTGAACTTGCGAAGCTCCGGCGCGCTCAGCAGCCCGGCGGGCACCAGATCGGCGGCGCGGCGGACGTTATAGGCATATTTGCCGATCCAGAAGAGGGCGTGCAGGTCACGCAAGCCGCCCTTCCCTTCCTTCACATTGGGTTCGACGACATAGCGCGTGTCGCCCAGCTTCTTGTGCCGCGCATCGCGTTCGGCCAGTTTTTCTGCGATGAAGGTCCGCGCGGTCCCTTCCTGCACCTCGGTCTTGAAGCGTTGCGCCGCCTCTGCATAGAGCGCGGTGTCGCCCCACACATAGCGTCCCTCGACCAATGCGGTGCGCACGGTCACGTCGCCCTTGGCCTGCCGCACCATTTCGTCGAGCGAGCGCGACGAATGGCCGACCTTCAGCCCCAGGTCCCATAGCGCGTACAGCGTGGATTCGATGACCTGTTCGGACCAGGGCGTCTGCTTCCACGGGGTCAGCACGCCGATATCGACGTCCGAATGCGGCGCCATCTCACCCCGGCCATAGCCACCGACCGCGATCAGCGTCATGCGCTCGGCGGCGGTCGGATTGTGGTTGGGATGGACGCGCTCGACGATGAAGCCAATCAGCGCGACGAGGATCGCATCGGTCAGATAGGCGTAGGCGGCCGCCGTCTCCAGCCCGTGGCTGGGATTGGCGCGCAGCCGCCTCTCGATCTCCGCGCGGCCCTGCGCCATGGCGTCGCGCAGCACCGCGGTCGCCGCGCGCCGCAGCGCCACGCCGTCCTGTCCCTTGCCGGAAAGTGCCGAAAGTGCCGCATTCAACGCGCCGCGGTCGACGATCGCCTCGGGTTGGACGATGCGTTCGAACCGCGGCGGGGTGGCGAGGTCGGGCTGGACCGAGTCGTTCAGGCCCCGCCCTCCGGCGCCTTGGCCACGCCGACCA
>DASTEN010000010.1:0-6973 GCA_035709645.1 Sphingomonas sp. | reverse complement strand
ACGCCGATCGCGCGGCGCGGCGCGGTGATCGGCGCGCCGGTCGACGTCCGCACGCTGCCCAAGCATATCCCGGAGGCGTTCCTCGCCATCGAGGACAGGCGCTTCTATTCGCACTGGGGCGTGTCGCCGCGCGGCATCGCCCGCGCGATGTGGAACAACGCCCGCGCCGGCGGCATGCGCGAGGGCGGGTCGACGATCACCCAGCAGCTCGCCAAGAACGCCTTCCTGTCGTCGGACCGTACCTTCGGCCGCAAGGCACGCGAGCTGATGATCAGCTTCTGGCTGGAGGCGTGGCTGACGAAGGACGAGATCCTCAGCCGCTATCTGTCGAACGCTTACTTCGGCGACAACGTCTATGGCCTGTCGGCGGCGGCGAAACATTATTTCAGCAAGCGGCCCGAGCAGTTGAGCGTCGCGCAAGCCGCGCTGCTGGCGGGTCTGGTGAAGGCACCGTCGCGCCTCGCCCCGACGATCAACCTCAGCGGCGCGCGGGCGCGGCAGAAGCTGGTCGTCGGCGCGATGGTCGAAAGCGGCTTCCTGACCAAGGCCGAGGCCGCCGACGTCGGCCCGGCGCGGCTGAACGTCGAAAAGACCAGGGACCTGCCCTCGGGCACCTATTTCGCCGACTGGGTGCTGCCGCAGGCGCGCGACCGGGCGGGCGAGATCGCGAGCGAGCTGACCGTAACGACCACGCTAGACCAGCGGATGCAGCGCGCCGCCGAACGCGCGATCAAGCGCGCCGGCTTGCGCGAGGCGCAGGCCGCACTCGTCGCGATGAGGCCCGACGGCACCGTCGTCGCGATGGTCGGCGGCAAGGATTACCGCAAGTCGCCGTTCAACCGCGCGGTACAGGCGAAGCGTCAGCCGGGATCGACCTTCAAGCTGTTCGTCTACCTGGCCGCGCTCCGTTCGGGCATGACGCCCGAAAGCACCGTCGAGGACAAGCCGGTCACAATCGGCGAGTGGAGCCCGAAGAATTCGGACGGCCGCTATGCCGGGACGATCAGCCTGGCGCGGGCCTTCGCCAAATCGTCGAACGTCGCCGCCGCACGCCTGACCAAGGAAGTCGGCGTGTCGAACGTGATCCGCGCCGCGCGCGACCTGGGCGTGACCAGCCCGATCGCCAACGAAGCCTCGATCGCGCTCGGCACTTCGTCGATGTCGCTGCTCGAGCTGACCAGCGCCTATGCCGCGATCGCCGCGGGCGAATATCCGGTGCGCGCGCGCGGCCTGTCGGCGGAGGAGGAGCCCGGCTTCATCGACCGCTGGCGCGGGCGGCGGACGCAGATCGACGAGAAGACATTGGAAGGGATGCGCGAGCTGCTGTCGCGATCGATCGCCAGTGGCACCGGCAACCAGGCCGCGCTCAGCATCACCGGCTTCGGCAAGACCGGCACGACGCAGGACAGCCGTGACGCGCTGTTCGTCGGTTATGCGCAGGGGCTGGTCGCGGGCGTGTGGGTCGGCAACGACGACAATTCGCCTAACCCAGGGCTTCAGGGCGGCGGCATCCCCGCACGCATCTGGCGCGACTTCATGATCGAGGCGCTGGGCGTCTCCACCCCCCCGCCGCCGGTGGTCGAGGACGTAGAGGATCCGCTGGGCAACCTGATCGAGGGGTTCGAGGATCCCGAGGGGCCCGTCTACATGGAGGACGCCGCGCCACCGCCGGCCGCCGAGATCGAGGGGCTGGGCCTGAACGTCCGCCTGGGCCGCGACGGCAGCTTCGCGGTCGCGCCGAGCGACCGACGACGCGATGCGCCCCCGCCGCGACGCGAGGAGCGACGGCCGCCGGACGATGAGGATACCGAGCCGCGGTAGACCCGTCCGCGCCCCCATATCCCACCCCGTTCGTGCTGAGCTTGTCGAAGCACCGTACTGCGATACGCCCGCGCGATGCTCGCGGCACGAAGTACGGCCCTTCGACAGGCTCAGGGCGAACGGATTGAGAACAGTCCACGCCCCAAGCCGCTGCGCTCCCGCGCGGGCGAGCGCCTAGGGTTATGGGAGGACATCGCTTGTGGCTCCGGTTACCGACCGCGCGGGAGCACCGGTTAACCCAGCAACGCCGCGTAAATCGCCTGCTGGTCGTCCGAAAACAGCGCGAAGGTCACGCAGGTCAGCCGGTCGTTCGTCGCCAGCGCCGCCTGCGTCTCGCGCACCGCGATCTCCGCTGCCGGCTCGGCCGGATATCCGTAGATGCCCGTACTGATCGCCGGAAACGCCAGCGTCGCGAAGCCTTCCCGCGCGGCGATCGCAAAACAGCTGCGATAGCAGGACGCCAGCACCTCCGCCTCGCCGCGGCCGCCGCCGTTCCACACCGGCCCCACCGTGTGAATCACATGCCCCGCCGGCAGGCGATGGCCGCGCGACAGCTTGGCCTGCCCGGGCTCGCATCCGTTCAGCATCCGCGTTTCGGCCACCAGTTCCGGCCCGGCCTTGCGGTGGATCGCGCCATCCACTCCGCCGCCGCCCAGCAGAGAGGTATTCGCCGCATTGACGATCGCGTCAACCGCCAGCGTCGTGATATCCGCCCGGATCGCGCGGACGCGGGTCATTCGGGGGCCTGTTCCAGGATCGCGTCGGCCTCGGTCTTCGCCACGCCCGACCGCCGCCCGATCGCCGAGGTCGCGGCGACGTCCATCATCACGTTGCCCAACGTCCGCATGATGTCGGGGAAGGTCTCGACCGCGACCAGCAGCGCCAGCGGGCCGATCGGCAGGCCCATCGCCAGCGCGATCGGGGCGATCGACGATACGAAGCTGATCGTGCCGGGCAGGCTGACCGCCCCCATCGTCGTGACGGCGGCAGCGGCGATGCCGATCGCGATCTGCCCCGCGGTCAGCTCGACCCCGAAGATGTGCGCGACATACAGCGCCACCGCCAGGTTCATCGCGGGGCCGGTGAACCGGAAGATCGCGACGGCCAGCGGCAGCACCACGCCCGACGTCGCGACCGGCAGCCCCAGCTTCTCGCTGGCGCGGAGCATGGCGGGCAGCGATGCGAGCGAGGACTGCGTCGAGACCGCGCCCGCCGCCGGCTGGGTCATCGCGCGCAGATAGGTACCAAGGCCGAGCCGCCCACCGATGATCGCGACCGGAAAGGCGAGCAGCGTCACGCCCGCCCCGCATGCGGTCACCGTCAGGACGTAATGGATCAGCGCGCCGAACGCCGCCGTCCCCGCCTTGGCCCCTACCGCAAAGGCAAGCGCGAACACACCGAGCGGCGCCAGCCACAGCACCCAGCCGATGACGATCAGCATGGCATCGGCCACCGCCTGGAACACGCCGGTCAACAGCTTGCGCGGTTCGTCGGGCAGGCGCGTGACCGCGAACGCGAACGCGACCGTGAAGACGATCAGCGGCAGGAACGCGTCGTTGGCCGCCGCGGCCAGCGGATTGGTCGGCACCATCGCCACCAGGAATTCGCTGAACGGCGGCACCTGACCGACTTCGCTGGCGCTCGCGACCGCGCCCTTCAGCGCCGCCGCCGCATCCGGCCCCAGCGGGAACAGGCTGGTGATGCCATAGAAGATCGCCGCCGACAGCGCCGAGGACGTCCACAGCAGCGCGATGAAGACAATCAGCGCGCGGGTCGCAAGGCGGCTCGCCTTTGCGGCTTGCGCGGTCGCGGCGATGCCCGTCACCAGCAGGCCGACGACCAGCGGGACGATCGTCATCTGCAGGCCGTGCAGCCAGATCGTCCCCACCGGTTCGGCGATCGCCACGCCGACCGTATCCGCCGATGGTGCCACCCGCGCCAGCAGGATGCCGAGCAGGAGTCCACCGACGAGCGCGATCAGGATACGGGTGGCTTGCGACATAACTCGATTCTCCGAAGCCGGCGCGCTATGGCCGCCCCCTCAAGGGACCACAAGGTTGCGGAAAACGGACTGATGGCAAGGAAATATTTCGGCACCGACGGCATTCGTGGTCTGACGAACGCAACCACGATGACCGCCGAAATGGCGATGAAGGTCGGCATGGCCGCCGGTAAGCACTTCCTGCGCGGCGACCACCGTCACCGCGTCGTCATCGGCAAGGACACGCGCCTTTCGGGCTATATGCTCGAATCCGCGCTGGTCGCAGGCTTCACCAGCGTGGGCATGGACGTGGTTCTGCTCGGCCCGATGCCGACCCCGGCGGTCGCGATGCTGACCGCATCGATGCGCGCCGACATGGGCGTCATGCTGTCCGCCAGCCACAACCCGTTCTTCGACAACGGCATCAAGCTGTTCGGTCCCGACGGTTACAAGCTGAGCGATGCCGACGAATCCGCGATCGAGGCCGGGATCGATGGTCGCGTCGATCTGGCGCCGGCCGCCGACATCGGTCGCGCACGCCGCGTCGACGACGCCAAGGGCCGCTATATCCACTTCGCCAAGACGACCTTTCCCGCCGACCTGACACTGGACGGCCTGAAGATCGTCGTCGATTGCGCGAACGGCGCGGGCTATCAGGTCGCGCCCTCCGCGCTGTGGGAACTGGGCGCGGAGGTCATCGCGATTGGCGTGACCCCCAATGGGCGCAACATCAACGATCAGGTTGGGTCGACCGCCCCGCTGACCCTGTGCGAGACGGTGGTGGCGAGCGGCGCCGACATCGGCATCGCGCTGGACGGCGACGCCGACCGGCTGATCGTCGTCGACGAAACCGGCGAAATCGTGGACGGCGACCAGCTGATGGCGACGATCGCCGGCGGCTGGGCGCGCCAAGGGCGGCTGAAGGGTGGTGGCCTGGTCGCGACCGTCATGTCGAACCTCGGCCTCGAACGCCATCTCGCCGCGCAGGGCCTGGGCCTGGTCCGCACCAACGTCGGCGATCGCTATGTCCTCGAAAAGATGCGCTCATCGGGGTACAATGTCGGTGGCGAACAGTCGGGACACATCATCCTCAGCGATTATGCGACGACTGGCGACGGCCTGGTCGCCGCCCTGCAGGTGCTGGCCGAGGTCGTCCGCGCCGGCGCACCCGCCAGCGAAGTGCTGCGCCGGTTCGAACCCCTGCCCCAGTTGCTGAAGAACGTCCGCTTCTCCGGGGGACAGCCGCTGGAGAACGAGACGGTCAAAGCAGTCATCGCCGCTGCGGAAGCTGAACTCGACGGGCGCGGGCGGCTGCTGATCCGCAAGTCGGGCACCGAACCGCTGATCCGCGTGATGGCCGAAGGCGAGGACAGGGGCCAGGTCGAAACGGTGGTCGACCGGATCGTCGCGGCGGTAAAGGCGGCGGCCTAGCGAAGCCGCTGCGTCAGGCGACCTGCCGCCCCCGGTCGGGCGCCTGAAGCAGCCACGCGATGGCCGCGGGGCGGGTCGTGAAGACATCCATATCGGGGCGCTGCTGGCGGATGCGTGCCATCTGCCGCGCGACGAGCGGCGATGCGGTGACGAACGCCACGCGCCGCGCCCAGATCGCGCGATATCGCGGGTCGACGAAGAAGACGGCGAAGCCGTCGAGCACGTCGCCTTGGGCCACTTGCAGGCGCGTCAGATCGTATAAGGTCACATGATGGCCGACGCGGTCGCCGAGCGATCGGATCGCCGCGTGCAGCCTGTCGGCAGCAGCCGCGATATCGCTTGCGGTGACGAAACCGTCCGCCGTCACGTTCAACATGGCGTGCGAGCGATCGAGCACGACCTTAATCATGCGCCCCTCTCCTTAAACTCCTGAATAGATCCACATTGGTTTATTCCACCTTACCGTCGCGCGGCTTTCCCCGATCCTCACCATCGCCTATTGGCCGCGCCATGTTAGACATGCGCCCCGACTGCGAACGCTGCGGCGTCGACCTGCCCGCCAACCGCCATGGCGCCTTCATCTGCAGCCACGAATGCACCTTCTGCGCCGATTGTGCGGATGCGGTGGACGATGTCTGCCCCAATTGCGGCGGCGAGCTGGTCGACCGCCCGACGCGGGTCGGCAAATCGCTTGCGGCCAATCCCGCCTCGACGCAGCGGCGGTTCCGCGGGTGACCTGCCCCCGCGTCCTGATCGTCGCCGGGTCCGATTCGGGCGGGGGTGCCGGCATCCAGGCCGATATCAAGACGGTGACGATGCTGGGCGGTCACGCGATGACCGCGATCACCGCGCTGACCGCGCAGAATACGCTGGGCGTTCAGGGCGTGCTGCCGGTGTCCGCCGACTTCGTCGTGCAGCAGATGCGCTCGTGCCTCGACGACATCGGCGTGGATGCGGTCAAGATCGGGATGATCGGGTCGGCCGACGTCGCCAACGCCGTCGCCGATGTGCTGGACGGGGTCGACACGCCGGTCGTGTTCGATCCGGTGATGATCGCGACGTCGGGCGCCGTGCTGGCGGACGCGGGGACGATCGCCGCGTTCGCCCGGTTGATGCGGCTCGCGACGGTGGTCACGCCGAACCTGCCCGAACTCGCCGCATTGGGGGGCGAAGCGGCCGTGCTGGCGCATGGTCCGGCAGTGCTGATCAAGGGCGGCCATGCCGATGGCGACGATGTGGTCGATCGCCTGACCCTGGCGGCGGGCGAAGCGGCACGCTGGTCCAACCCGCGCATCCACACGCCGCATACGCACGGCACCGGCTGTACGCTGGCCAGCGCGATCGCGGCCGGGCTGGGCGCAGGCATGGCGCTGGCGGACGCGACGGGGCGCGCGATAGGCTTCGTCCGCGCGAGCCTGGCGGCGGCACCCGGTCTTGGCGGCGGACACGGACCGATGGGGCAACAGGCCGCGACCGGATTTTCATGCCAGGCCTGAAGCACGAGAAGCTGTGCCTCGCCCCCGTCGTCGGGGTCGACGAGGCGGGACGCGGGCCGCTCGCCGGGCCGGTCGTGGCGGCCGCGGTCATCCTGCCGGCCAAGGGCATCCCCCGCGGCATCGACGATTCGAAGAAGCTGTCGGCCAAGGATCGCGATCGTCTGGCCATCCGGCTGCGCGATTGCGCGACCTACGGCATCGGCATCGTCGAACCTGCGGAGATCGACACGCTCAACATCTATTG
>DASTEN010000009.1:0-9009 GCA_035709645.1 Sphingomonas sp. | reverse complement strand
GAGGTCACGCAGATAGGTCAGGTGTGCCCGGACCCCGGCGAGGTCGCCGGTGCCGTCGCCGTTGGCGTCGGCGAAGCTGCGCGGATAGATCTGGTAGATCGCCGCCCCGCGCCACCAGTCGGCGGCAGTCGCGGGGGCGGGTCGGGACAGGGACTGTACGGTCATTTCGTATCCGAAGCGCAAATGGCATAGCCGAGCGGGGGCAGCGTAACGGTAACGCTGCCCGGCGCGGTGGCGGTGGGGGCGCAGGCGCCGGACAGCGCGGAGAAGTTGCGCGAGCCGACTTCAACCTGGACCTGTGCACGCACCGGCGCGGTCGAGGTATTGAAGGCGAGCAGCACTTCGCGGCCCGTGTCGGGGGCGATCCGCGAAATGGCGAGCAGCCCCGGCGTGTCCTGACGGTGGCGGATGACGGTCGCCCCGCGCCGCAGCGCCGGTTCGGCCCGCCGGATGCGCGACAATTCGGCGATCTGGCGGAACAGCGGGCCGTCGGTGCCGAAATTCTCGGTCGCGGTGGTCCGGGTCGTGCCGACCAGCCGGTTGTCGTTGTAGCTGGCGACCCGGCTGGCGAACATGTCCTCGCGCGCGTCCTGGTCGCCGCCGTCGCCCGCGAACCCCTGTTCGTCGCCCGAATAGATCGTCGGTACGCCGCGCAGGGTCAGCAGCAGGGCATTGGTCAGCTTCACCCGGTCGAGGATTTCGGTTTCGGAAGCCGTCGGGAACGCCTTGCGGATCGACGTGGCGACGCGCCCGTCGTCATGGTTGCCGGTGAAGGTCGGCAGGATACGCGCGGTATCGGCGCCCTTTGCATAGATCGCGTCGCCGTCGAACAGATGTTCGAACAGGGTGGTGCCTTGGCCGCCCGCAACGGTCGCCGCGACCGTTTCCTTGAACGCGAAGTCGAGTACGGCCGGCAACGCTGCGGTACGCGTCCACTGCGCGAGCGCCGCGGGGCGGATGTCGTGTTCGGACACTTCGCCGAAGATGTGAAAATTCGCGATACCCTTCGCGATCGCCCTGGCCTGCATCGCCGGTACGAACGCCTGCCAGAATTCAGGATTCACATGCTTGGCGGTGTCGATGCGGAACCCGTCGATGCCGTAGCGATCGATCCAGCCACCGAAGATGTCGATCATGCCGGCGACGACGCGCGGGTTCTCGGTCATCAGATCGTCCAGCCCGACGAAATCGCCCATCGTCGAGCTCTCGTTGCGGTACGTCGTGTCGCCGCGATTGTGGTACAGCGTCACGTCGTTCAGCCACGCCGGAACCTTGATGCTCTTCTCCGCTGCGGGCACGACCGGTGTATAGGCGAACGCCGGATCGGTCAGTTTCGCGAAATTGTCGGCGGTGCGGACGTCGTCGCCGGCAAACCCCGGATTGATCGCAGCTCCCGTGACGCCGCCCCGCCGCTGATACGGATAGTCGGCGCGGCTGCGGTACAGGCATTCGCCCTTCCCCGCGCATTCGCGCATCTGGATCACGTCCGCCGTGTGGTTGACGATGATGTCCATATAGACCTTCATGCCCCGGGCATGCGCGGCATCGACCAGCGCGCGGAAATCGGCGTCGGTGCCCAGATGCGGGTCCACGGTCGTGAAGTCGGTGATCCAGTAGCCGTGGTAGCCGGCGCTTTCCTGCCCCGCCGCGCCCTGCACCGCCTTGTTCTTGAAGATCGGCCCGACCCACAGCGCCGTCGCGCCGAGCGCCTGGATGTAATCCAGCCGGCGGATCAGCCCCTTCAGATCGCCGCCGTGGTAGAAGCCCTTGCGTGTCGGGTCGAAGCCGGTCTGGAGCGGCCCGCCCTTCAGGCCGCCACGGTCGTTGGCCGGATCGGCGTTGTCGAAGCGGTCGGGCAGGACGAAATAGATGATCTCGTCTCCGGGTGGGCGAGCGCGGACATCGTCTGCGGTACTTCCCGCACCGTTCGCCCTGAGATTGTCGAAGGGTCGTTCTGCGATACCCACGCTGTTCGTTCGCGGAACGAAGACCGGTGCTTCGGCCAGTATCCCATCAAAGTCATACTTTGATGGGTGCCCGGCTTGCTCAGCACGAACGGGGGTAGGAATCAGCGCCGATGCGATCGCGGCCAGCAGCAAACTCACGCCGCCAGCCCCTGCGGTGCGGCGCAATGCCGCGCGATGAAGTCCGCATGTCCAGGCATTTGAGCCACCTCGCGTGCATTGAGTTTGGGCAGGATGTCGAGGAACTCCGCGACCTGCGCCGCGGGCATCGTGTCGGCGAGCGGATGCCAGGCGTCGGGCACTATCCCCTGACCGACCAGCACCTGCAGCCAGCCGACCTCGGTGAACAATTCCTCGTGCTCCCGCGTGATCTGCGCCGACGCCTTCCACAAATCGAGCTTCGCGCGCAGCGTGTCGGGCAGCGCGGTGTCGCGCCGGTCGCGCCAGAACGGCTCGTCGCGGCGATTGGCGATGTAGTGGAGCAGGATGAAATCGCGGATGCGTTCGTATTCGAACACCGCCTGGCGATTATATTCGTCGCGCAAGCCTTGCGCGATGCGGCGGCCGGGGAGCAGTTTCAGGACGCGTTCGATCGCAGACTGGATCATGTGGATGCTGGTCGATTCGAGCGGCTCGAGAAAGCCCGACGCGAGTCCGACCGCGATGACGTTGGCCTTCCACAGCGCGCGCCGCCGCCCGGTCGTGAAGCGCAGCGGCCGGGGCTCACCTAGCGGCTCGCCATCCAGGTTCGCCAGCAGATGGTCGCGTGCCGCCTCATCGCTCAGATGCTGCGCGCTGTAGACGATGCCGTTACCCGTGCGGTGCTGAAGCGGGATGCGCCATTGCCACCCGGCACCATGCGCGGTCGCGCGAGTGTAGGGCGTGAAGTCCTCCGCGCGCGCCGAGGGCACCGCCATCGCGCGGTCGCACGGCAGCCAGTGCGTCCAGTCCTCGAAGCCCGCACCCAGCGCGCCTTCGATCAGCAGCGCGCGGAAACCGGTGCAGTCGAGGAACAGGTCGCCCGCCACCCGCCGGTCACCATCGAGCACCAGCGCGGAGATGTCGCCGCTGTCGCCGTCACGCACGACCTCGACGATCTTTCCCTCGACGCGGACGACGCCCCGCGCTTCGGCGAAGCGGCGGAGGTAGGCGGCATACAGGCTTGCATCGAAGTGAAAGGCATAGGGCATGTCGGGCAGCACCGCCGCCGTCCGCGCACGCCCGCGCTGCATCCGCCCGGCCAGCGCGGCCTGGGCGTTGAGGGCGTATGCCGCCAGCGGCTGCGCCACGCCATCGCGCCGTCCCCGCAGCCAGGTGTGATGGAACGGCGCAAGCCCGCTGTCGCGGCCGATGTTGCCGAACGCATGCATGTAACGCTCGCCGGGCCGATCCCAGCCTACGAATTCGATCCCCAGCTTGAAGGTCGCGCCGGTCGCCCGGACGAAATCGTCCTCGTCGATGCCCAGCGCCTGGTTGAACAGCCGGATCTGCGGGATCGTCGCTTCGCCCACGCCGACGATGCCGATCTCGTCGGATTCGACCAGCGTGACGGTGAAGCCCGGCCCCAGAAACCGCCCGAGGGTGGCCGCGCACATCCAGCCGGCCGATCCGCCGCCGGCGATCACGATGCGGATCGGTGGATTGGTCACGGCACGAGCTCCCGAAGCGGCAAATCCTCCGTTCGTTTCGAGTAGCCGTCGAGCGTGTCGAGACGGCGTATCGAGAAGTTTGTCTCGATACGGGCTCTCGACTTCGCTCGATCCCTACTCGACACGAACGGTTGAGGGTGAGCGATCAGAACTTGTACGTCACGCCCAGATAATAATCGCGCGTGTACCGCTGATATTCACGCACCAGGCGGGGATCGCTCGCCTCGCTAGTGACGAAGGGTTCGTCGGTCAGGTTCTTGCCCTGCAGCAGGACCGACAGACCCGTCAGCGGCCCGGACTTGAATTCGTACCCGATCTGCGCGTCCAGCACGCCTTCGGCCTTGCCCTGGCGGAATTCGGGGTTGGCCGACAGGCCCGCAAGCTCGGCCAGGAAGCTGGAGCGATAACGATAGGTCGCACGCGCCTGGAAGCCGCCCTTTTCGAAATATGCGGTGCCGGTGCCGACCCACTTCGACTGGCCCGGCAGGGTGATCGCGACCGTCGGGTTCGACCCGTATTTGATCGCGCTGTCGACATAGGTTCCGGTTACGAACACGCCGAACCCGTCCAGAGCGTTCGTGAACACCTTGAACGGCAGCGATGCCGTCGCCTCGACGCCCATCACGTCGCCGCCGCCCGAATTGGTCGGCTGCGACACCAGACCGAACTGCGCGTTCTGCGCCCGGATCGTCGCCTGCTGCGCCGGGGTAAGCGCTGGCAGCAGCCCGGAGAAGTCGAACAGCGTCGAGCTCGACGGATCGACGAAGTCGGTCAGGTGCTTGTAGAAGCCGGTCAGCGCGACATAGCCGCCCTGGTCGAAATATTTCTCCAGGCTGATGTCGATGTTGGTCGACTTGTACGGGCGCAGGTTGATGTTGCCGCCGTTCGAGCTGAACGGGCTGTTCTGCGGCAGGCTGCCACGACCGATGTTGGCGGTGTTGATGCCAACGTCCTGGGTGATGCGTTCCTGGTCCAGACGCGGGCGGACCATCGTCTGCGCGGCGTTCAGCTTGACGTAGAAGTTCGGGACCAGTTCGACCGACATCGTCGCCGACGGCAGCACGTTGGTATAGGTCACCTTGCCGCTGACCGGCGCGGTCGTGACGACCCCGTTCAGCAGGCTGGCGATCTGACCGGTCGAGCTCTGTTCGGTGTGGACCACCTGCACGCCCAGCGTACCCTTCAGCGGCTTGCCGCCAGCCAGGCCGTCGATCACGATCTTGCCGTATCCGGTCCAGACGTTCTCCGTGACGACGTTGTCGCGCACCAGCGACGACGGGCGGTTGTCGAACGCCGGGTTCAGCAGCGCGTAGACCTTCAGCGGGTCGTACGTCAGCATCTGCGGCACGCCCAGATAGTCCAGGCTGACCTTGCGATCGAGCAGCACGTCGGCAGGCACCGCCAGGCTGGTCGGCGTCCCGCTGGCGACGGTGCAGTTGGTCCCGCCCCCCTTCGGGCAGAGGAAGAACGAGGTGTAGTTGCTTTCCTTGCTGCGGCGGCTGAAGTTACCGCCGACTTCCCAGCCCTTGATGACGCCCAGGCTGCCGAATTCGCCGTCCAGGCTGGCGCGCAGCGACTTCAGATCGTCGGTGAAATCGGGCCGGTTGAGGAAACCCGCCTGCACGACGGCAGCCGTACCATTGTAGCCCCAGCCGCGCGGGTCGGTCAGGCGGATGATATTGGTGTTCGAATAATCGAGCGTCGGCACGATGTCGTACGTGCCGTCACCGTTCTGGGTGATGCGGATCGTATCCTTGGCGCCGGTCGCGTTGTAGCCGGTGCCCGAATAGGTCTCCAGCAGGAAGTCGGTGCGCGTCGCGCGGCTCCAGCTCGCATCGACCTTCAGGTGGGTCGTCTCGGTGATCGCGAAATCGTTGTTCCACCCCAGCGACAGATTGTCGGCGGTGCGGCGGTTGTAGTCGTTGCGCTGGACCGCCGCGACATTGCTGATCGTCGCGGCCGTCACCAGCCCGTTCGACACGGTATAGCCCGGCGCGATCACGGTCGTGCCGTTGTTCTGCGTGCCCGACCAATCGGGGTTGATCGGGAATTCGATGCCCCGCAGCCGCTGCGTTTCCTCGAAGTTCGAATAGAGCACGTCGAACGTCGAGTGGAACCGGTCGGACGGACGCCATTCGATCGTCGCGACGCCGCCATAGCGCTTCAGCAGGTTCGACTGGACGTAGGGCTTGGCGCCGCCCAGGATCATGTTGCCACCGGCCTGCGACGCGTTGGGGAAGCCCCAGGCGGCATAGCGTTCGATCTGAGTCGGGGTCTGCGTCGCCGACGCGCCGATCGCGATGCCCAGGGTATCGTTCGCGAACTGGTCGACATAGGTCGCCGACGCGCGATAGCCGTAGCGGCTGCCGTCGGGGTTCAGCGCCTTCTTGTCGTTCATCTGTCCGCGCGCCGACAGCACGACGGTCTGCTTGCCCTGATCGAGCGGACGCAGCATCCGCAGGTCGACCGTGCCCGAGATGCCGGCCGCGATCAGCGCGGGGTCCGCACCCTTGTAGACGTTGACGTTCTGGAAGAATTCCGACGGGTACTGGTCATATTCGACGCCGCGGTTGTCGCCGACGGTCACCTGCTCGCGCCCATTCAGGAGCGTTGTCGAGAAGTCGGGGCCAAGGCCGCGGATCGACAGGCGCTGGTCGCGCCCTTCCAGACGCTGGGCGGTGACGCCCGGGATGCGGGCGAGCGAGTCGGCGATGGACACGTCGGGCAGCTTGCCGACGTCTTCGGCCGACACCGAATCGACGATCATCGTCGCATTGCGCTTCGTGCGCGCCGATGCCTCCAACGCGCCGCGGATGCCGGTGACGGTGATTTCGGTGGCGGTGTCGTCTTCGGTCGTGCCGGGTGCGACCGGGCCGCTCGGCGGGTTCTGGACCGGTGCGTTCTGCGCGTCCTGGGCAAATGCCGGGACGGCGATCGACAGCGCGATGGCGCTGGCGCCGATGACGAGCCCGGCGCGACGACGCGTGGAATTGGTGCTGGAATAGCGCATGAAAACCCCTCCTCTGACCCGACCATCGCGTCTTGCCGCACGTTTCGGGCACCGCCCCCTCGGGCGGCTTCGTCCCGCGATGTGGAACAGCGGCGGGGTTTCGGGAAGCGAACGGCATACGTATTCAAATGCGGGGATGCACCCGTGTTGCATTCGCGCTACGATGCGGGTCGCGCAGGGGAGAGTATGTCGCAGGACAAGCCGACGTCGTTCGACATCGCGGAACTGGCGGGCGTTTCGCAGCCGACC
This sequence comes from Sphingomonas sp., assembly GCA_035709645.1. GTDB lineage: Bacteria > Pseudomonadota > Alphaproteobacteria > Sphingomonadales > Sphingomonadaceae > Sphingomonas. The sequence goes on along the minus strand of DASTEN010000009.1, from coordinate 2,137 downwards.
GTCAGCCGCGCGCTGCGTGGCGACAAGACCGTCAGCGAAGCGACGCGGATCCGGATCGAGGCGATCGCCCGCCAGCTGAATTACAAGGTCGACAAGAACGCTTCGTCGCTGCGCCGCGGCATGACGAACACCTTGGCCCTGCTGTTCTTCGAGGACCCGGCGCTCGACGATTCGCTGATCAACCCGTTCTTCCTGTCGATGCTGGGATCGATCACCCGCACCTGCGCCAAGCGCGGCTTCGATCTGCTGGTGTCGATCCAGCAACTGTCGGCGAACTGGCACGTCGATTACGAGGACAGCCGCAAGGCCGACGGGATCATCCTGCTCGGCTACGGCGATTATTCGGCGTACCGCGTACGGCTCGACCAGCTGGTCGCGCAACGCACGCATTTCGTGCGGTGGGGGTCGGTGCGGCCGGGTCAGCCGGGAACGACGATCGGCTGCGACAATGTCGAGGGCGGTCGGCTGGCGGCGCAGCATCTGATCGACCGCGGGCGCCGGCGCATCGCGTTCCTGGGTGACGCGTCCGAACATTATCCCGAATTCGCCGATCGCTATCGCGGTTATGCCGGCGCACTGCGCGCGGCCGGACTGCCGGTCGATCCCGGGCTGCAGGTGGACGTCGTCGCCTTCGAGGATGCCGGCGAGGATGCCGCCCGCCGCCTGATCGGCCGCGGAATCCCCTTCGACGCGATCTTCGCCGCATCCGACCTGATCGCGATCGGCGCGATGCGCGCGCTGGCCGACGCCGGGCTGGCGGTGCCCCGCGACGTCGCCATCGTCGGCTTCGACAACCTGCCCGCCGCCGCCAGCGCCAACCCGCCGATGACGACGATCGCGCAGGATTACGGCCACGCCGGCGAAGTCCTGGTCGACACGCTGATCGCGCAACTGGCCGGGCGCAATGTCACCGGCGAAACGCTGCCACCCCGCCTGGTGACCCGCGCGTCGAGCTGACTCCGACGCGCGATCGAAGGCAGTCGCTAGGCCGCTGCGGCGATGTCGGGCAAAAATTCGTCCAGATCTCCGCGGATGACCATCGGATCACGCAGGCGTGGATCGGCCATGGCCGCAAGGAACGCCTGATGTTCCGGATGCCCTGACAGAAACACCGCCTTGTCCCGATACTCCTGCTCGGTGAACGTGCCCCAGTTCGTGATCCGGCCGAACCAGACCTGTCGCGCGCCGACCTTTCTTGCCAGGTCGATAGCAGCTCCCATCTCCCGATAGTTCTCGCGCTGCACTGTGAAGACGAGTTCGAAGTTATCGATCAGCCCGTCGGCAAGCAATCGGCCGGCAAATGCCATATTTTCCAACATGACCGGCCAACGCGCGCCGCGCCGAAGCAGTTCGTGCGTCGGGCCGGTTGCTGCATCGACGCTGATTTTCAACATCGCGACACGGCGGTGGATCGACGGAAAATCGGTCCATTGGCGGGGCGTAAACAGCATGCCGTTGGTCATGATCTGGAAACGAAGATCGGGGTAAGCCTCCGGCGTCAGCTGTTGCAACAGGCGACGGAAATTCTTGCTGGAGAACGGGTCGCCCGAACCCGTCACGAACACCGTCCTGGCCCCCTTCAACAGTGGCAGGATCGTGCGTTGCTGCATCTCCTCGTATCGACCGCGCGTCGCCTCATCGGCCGCGAAGCGCTCGACGCGACAACTGGGACATGAGAGATTGCAAGTGCGGTCGTACGCAAGGTTGACCACCTCTGGCCCGGACGACACTTCTGTCCGGCTGGCATCGATGATGTCGCGCCAGAAATCCGATCGCGTTCGCAATTCTGCTGCCGGCGTCAAGCCGCCGCTCTGGATGATCGGACACGCGCTTTTGTTGCAGTAGCGATATGAGCCGTCGTGGATGCTCTCGCGGATCGCTTGTGCGGCATCGCTGTTCCAGACGGCCTGCCAGTCGCTTTGCCCCATGTTGCCGATGCTGGTTTGCAGCCAGCTTGCGCAGCACAGATGCGTCGTGCCGTCGAGAACGTCCGCTTGGACGAAGGGGGTGAGGCAGATTTTGCCAGCCAGCCGGTACTTCTCGTCCTGCGGATTGAGCAGCGATTGCAGATGGAACAGCGCACCCTGCACGAGCGGCGACTGGCTGTATTGCGACGACAGCATTTCAAGCTGCTGCA
>DASTEN010000008.1:0-3412 GCA_035709645.1 Sphingomonas sp. | reverse complement strand
CCAGGTCGGTGATCACGACCGTCGCGTCGGGTATGCCGGCGCGGATCAGCGTTTCGATGTCTTCGGCGGCCATCGGCATGGCGGTTACATCGACTCCAGCAACTGGCGGCGCGCCTCGACCAGCGCCTCGTCCAGCGCCTTGCGCACGGCCGCCTCGTCGGCGTCGTCGATACCTGCGGCGGTCAAATCACCGACGATCTTGCGGATGACGTCCTCATCGCCCGCTTCCTCGAAATCGGCCTGAACGACCGCCTTGGCATAGGCGTCGGTCTCTTCCGGGGTCAGACCCATCTTGCTCGCAGCCCACTGGCCGACCAGCCGGTTGCGGCGGGCGGTCACGCGGAACGCCATTTCCTCATCGCGCGCGAACTTCGTCTCGAAGGCGCGTTCGCGGTCGTCGAACGTGGTCATGCAGGGCCCCTTGCTATCCTAGTCTCGAGATAGGGCGGCGACGGAGGGAGCGCAACGGGGCGGCTGATGACAGGCAGCGCCGCCGCTGGTAGTTGGAGCGCTCCAACTTGAAAGACTCCGACAATGGCCGTTGCATCGATCCTCGCTCTCGTCCTCGCCCAGGCAACCACGCCCGCCGCGCCCCCCCCTGCCGCCCCGCCGGCCGGCGCCGCGACGATCCAGACGAGCGCCCAGGCCTTTTCCGCCTGCCTCGGCCCGAAGGTCGGCGCCGTGCCCGCCACGATGACGCCGGAACAGGGGGCCGACAGCGTGCTCGCCGCCTGCAAGACCGAACAGGACGCCCTGCGCAGCGCGGTCGAAGCGATGCTCGCGACGGCCCCGGCCGAATATCAGACGATGGGTCGCCAGCAGCTCAACGACGGAATGGCGCAGGCCCGCACCCAGATCGCCGACAGCATCCGCCAGAAGCGCGCGGCGCCGGCCACTCCGGCCGCCCCGGCTGCTCCGACGAAGTAATATTGTCCTAAACCGTTCATGCTGAGCCTGTCGAAGCACCGTACGTCGAGCCGCGACCCGATCGCGGGCGGCTCGGGGTACTCCCCTTCGACAGGCTCAAAGCGGACGGGCGTCCAGGACTTGCCAACCTTGGGACGCGCCTAGTCGGGCGCACCAGCGGCTGCGTCGACGCGCTCAGCCCGCCACATCCACCACCAGCTTCCCGATCGCCCCACGCGCAGCCATCTTGGCGATCGCCTGTCCGCCATCCGGAAACGCGAACCGCTCTGTCACCCGCGGGCTGATCTTGCCCGCCGCCCAAAGCTCGAACAGCGTCGCGACGTGCGCGGCATTCGCCTGCGGATCGCGCGCCGCGAACGCGCCCCAGAACACGCCGCACACATCGCAACTCTTCAAGAGCGTCAGGTTCAGCGGCAGCTTCGGGATGCCAGCGGGGAAGCCGACGACCAGATAGCGCCCCTCCCACGCGATCGACCGCAGCGCCGGTTCGGCATAATCGCCGCCGACCGGATCGAAGATCACGTCGAAGCCTTGCCTGCCGCCCGCTGCCTTGAAGTGTTCGGCCAGCGCCTTGGACTGGTCCTTGTCGAACGGCGCGCGGCCATAGACGATCGTCTCGTCTGCACCCGCCGCCCGGGCAGCCGCCGCCTTTTCCTCCGACGACACCGCAGCGACGACCCGCGCCCCATAGGCCTTGCCGAGTTCGATCGCCGCCAATCCGACGCCGCCGGCCGCCCCCAGCACCAGCAGCGACTGGCCCGCCTGCAACCGCCCGCGATCGAGCAGCGCATGGATGGTCGTCGCATAGGTCAGCAACAGCGCCGCGCCCTCCGCGAACGCCCGCCCCTCGGGCAGGCGATAGAGCGCACCCGCCGGCACGACCACCTGCTCGGCAAGTCCGCCGTGACCGATCACCGCCACCACCCGGTCGCCGACCGCCCAGCCGGTCACGCCCTCGCCGACGCTATCGATGACGCCCGCGATCTCACCGCCCGGCGCGAACGGGCGCTGCGGCTTGAACTGATATCTGTCCTCGATGATCAGGACGTCGGGATAGTTGATCGCGCACGCCTTGACCGCGACGACGACCTGCCCGGCCGCCGCTGACGGTTCGGGCAGATCCGACAGTTTCAGTGTTTCGGGTCCGCCGATCGCTTCAGACAGCAACGCTTTCATGTCGAGCTCTCCCGCTGATCCACGGGCGATGCTCTGCGTCCGCGGATTCGAATTTCGAAATCGCGGTATCTTGTGCCAGCGTCAGGCCGATCTCGTCCAGTCCCTGCATCAGGCAGTCGCGACGGAACGGATCGAGCGTGAATTCGAACCGATCCTGATAACTGGTGGTGACCGTCATCGTCTCCAGATCGACGGTCACATCGCCGTCCTGCGCGGCGTCGACCAGCCGGTCGACCGCGTCCTGCGGCAGCACGACAGGCACGATGCCGTTCTTGAACGCGTTGCCGGAGAAGATATCGGAAAAGCTCGGCGCGATGACCGCCTTGATGCCGAGGTCGGCAAGTGCCCAGGCGGCGTGTTCGCGGCTCGACCCGCAGCCGAAATTGTCGCCGGCGATCAGGATCGGCGCGCCGGCATAGCGCTTGTCGTCGAAGATGTTGCCCGGGACCGCGCGGACGGTTTCGAACGCGCCCTTCCCCAACCCCTCACGCGTCGTGGTCTTCAGCCAATGCGCGGGAATGATGATGTCGGTGTCGATATTCTTCGCACCCCAGGGATAGGCACGGCCGGACACTTGCGTGATCGGATCAGCCATTCGACGCCCCCATCAGGTCGCGGACATCGGCCAGCCGCCCGGTCACCGCCGCGGCTGCGGCCATCGCCGGGCTGAGCAGATGCGTGCGCGCTCCCGGCCCCTGGCGGCCGACGAAGTTGCGGTTGCTGGTCGATGCGCAGCGTTCGCCCGGCGGCACCTTGTCGGGGTTCATCGCCAGGCACATCGAACAGCCTGGTTCGCGCCATTCGAAGCCAGCTTCGGTGAAGATGCGGTCGAGGCCTTCACGCTCAGCCTGACGCTTCACCAGGCCCGATCCGGGCACGACCATGGCGCGCACGCCATCGGCGACATGCCGACCGCTGGCCACTGCGGCCGCCGCGCGCAAATCCTCGATCCGGCTGTTCGTGCAACTGCCGATGAACACGTTCTGCACGGCCACGTCCTGCATCCGCATACCCGGCTCGAGCCCCATGTAGTCGAGGGACTTACGCGCAGCGACGCGCTTCGACGGGTCGGCGAAGCTGTCGGGATCGGGGACGATGCCGGTCACGGCCACGACGTCCTCGGGGCTGGTCCCCCACGTCAGCGACGGCGCGATGTCGGTCGCGTCCAGTTTCACAACCGCGTCGTACTGCGCCGCTGCATCGCTGGGCAGCCTGCGCCAATAGGCCACCGCCTTCTCCCACGTCTCGCCGCTGGGCGCCATCGGCCGGCCCTTCAGATAGGCGAAGGTGGTCTCGTCGGGCGCGATCA
>DASTEN010000007.1:0-13055 GCA_035709645.1 Sphingomonas sp. | reverse complement strand
CGCTCGGGCAGATCGGCGATCGCCTGGATCAGCACGTCGCGCTGGTCGGTTTCGGCCAGCAGGTCGAACGGCGACGGGTCGTCGGACACGAACCACGGCCCCTCGTCGCCCTGCACGTCGTCGACATTTTCGAACCGGAGGGGTTCGGCGGTCGCATAGTCGGTGCGCAGCTTGTCGATGGTGACCCCCATTTTCTCGGCCACCTGCGCGTCGTCGGGACGCCTGCCGTCGGCGGTCGTCAGGCTCGCGACCGTCTCGTTATACAGCTTGCGACGCTTCATCGCGCCGCGGGTCAGCGTCGCCTGGCGGCGCAGTTCGTCGATCATCGACCCGCGGACACGCGTGTTCAGATATTGCTCGAACGTTACCGCGCCGCGATCCTCGAAGCTGGCGACCGCCTCAACCAGCGCGATCAGGCCGATCTGGACCAGATCCTCGACCTCGACCGACGAGGACATGCTGCCGTGGACGTGCCACGCGATGCGGCGCACGCGCGGCATGTGCTGGCGGACCAGCGCGTTCAGGTCCGGGCCCGGCTTCGATCGCGCGCCATAGGTCAGGGCAGCACCCGGAGCGGGCTGGATGGGGCTCATGAAGCTCATGCCGCGATCGCCTGCGGATGGCCGCCGAGCGCGGGCGGCTGGTCCGAGGCGCCGATGACGGCGATGACTTCGACCGATTTGTCCTCAGGCACTTCGAAGAAGCTCATGACAGGAGTATCCGGCAAAATGGTTTTCACCAGCTTACGCATCGCGATGCGGATCGCGGGCTGGACGACCAGGGCAAAGGGCTTGGCTTCCGCGATGAACGGACCCGCCGCGCGCTGCATGGCGTCGGCGATGCGGCGGCCGAGATCGGGTTCGATGGCGTGGCGGCGTGCGGGATCGGAGCGGATCGCCTGGCCGAGCAGGGCTTCGAGCTGCCCCTCCAGCGTCATCACGCGCAGCGGCTCGCGCACCGTGCACAGTTTCTGGATGATCAGCGCGCCAAGGTCCGGGCGGATCAGCTCGACCAGTTCCTCGGCATCCGCCGACCTGGTCGCAGCGTTGGCGAGCGCGGCGGCGATACGGCGGAACTCCTTCAGCGGTATGCCTTCGGCCAGTAGCGCGCGCAAAACCTGCGTCAGCGTGGTGAGCGGCAGCGGCTGCGGGCAGAGCGAGGCGACCAGCGCCGCGGACCGCTCCTTCAGGCCATCGAGCAGCGACTGGACCTCGTCCGGACCCAGCAGGTCGGCCGAATGGCTGAGCAGTTGCTGGTTCAGGTGTGTCGCGACGACGGTGCCGGCGTCGACCACCAGATAGCCCGCGCCGGTCGCGGCATCCGCATCGGCCGCGTTGATCCAGACCGCGTCGAGCCCGAAGGTCGGGTCCTTGGCGGGCTTCCCCGGCAGCGTGCCGACGGCCTGCCCCGTATCGAGCGCCAGCATCTCGTCGGGCGACACCTGATCTTCGCCGACGATGACGCCGCCGATGATGATCCGGTAGGTATAGGGCGCCAAATTGATGTCGTCGCGCACGCGCACCTGCGGCACGACGAAGCCCAGGTCCTTCGACAATTGACGGCGGACGCCGGTAATGCGGCCCATCAGCGGTGAGCCCTTGCGTTCATCGACCAGCGGCACCAGGCCGTACCCGATGTCGAGCATGACGTGGCAGCTGTCGGTGACCTCGTCCCAGCCGATCTTCGACAGGTCCTGCGGTTCGGCCGGGGCCGGCGTTTCGGCGATGACAGGGCGCTGCGCGGCTTGCTTCAGGCGCCACGCGGCATAGCCGGCGGCGGCGGCCATCGGCAGGATCAGCAGGTGCGGCATGCCGGGCACGATCCCGAGCACGCCCAGCGCGACCGCGACCGGCGTCCAGGTACGGTGGCTGGCGAACTGCCCACCGATCTGGCCGGCCAGATCCTGGCTGGAGGTGACGCGCGTCACGATCGCGGCGGCGGCGATCGACAGCATCAGGCCCGGCAACTGCGCGACCAGCGCGTCGCCGATCGCGAGTACGATATAGGTCTGTGCGGCTTCCTTGACGCCCAGGCCGTGGCTGACGGTGCCGAGGATCAGGCCCCCGACGATGTTGATCGCGAGAATGAGCAGGCCGGCGACCGCGTCGCCCTTCACGAACTTGGACGAACCGTCCATCGATCCGTAGAAATCGGCTTCGGTCGAAACCTCCACGCGGCGCGCGCGGGCGTCGTCGGGCGTGATCAGGCCGGCGTTCAGATCGGCGTCGATCGCCATCTGCTTGCCGGGCAAGGCGTCGAGCGTGAAGCGCGCCGACACTTCGGACACGCGGCCCGCACCCTTGGTCACCACGATCATGTTGATGATGACCAGGATCGAGAACACGAACAGGCCGACGACGTAATCGCCGCCGATCAGGAAGGTGCCGAACGCCTCGATGACGTGGCCCGCCGCCGCCTCGCCCTCATGTCCGCGGCCCAGCACGACGCGGGTCGAGGCGACGTTGAGCGCCAGGCGAAACAGCGTGGCAAACAGCAGGACGGTCGGAAAGGCGGAGAAATCGAGCGGCTTTTGCGCATTCAGCGCGACCATCAGCACGGCCAGGCTGATGACGATGTTCATGATGAAAAAGACGTCGAGCAGGAAGGCCGGGATCGGCACGACCATCAGCACGACCAGCAGCAACATGGCAGCGGGCAGCGCCGCCCCCTTCAGGCCCGGCACGGCCTTCGCCAGAATGGGCGACGCCATCAGACGTTACCTCCCAGCTGGGCGAGCATCATGTAGGCGAGCCGCACATTGTCGGGATTTGGTCTGAGCAAGGTGGCGGCGGCATCCGATACGCCGGTCGCGCGGCCCGAGGCGCCGAAGCGCTCCAGCGTGGAGGCAAGCCAGGCGCGGTCGCCACCCTGCGCTTCGTTGCCGAGCACGACCTCCATGTCGGGATCGAGTTTGAGCGCATCGATCGCCCCGCTGGCGAGACCGGTCGCGCCCGACGCCGCCGCCCCCTTGTCGAGTTTGGCGGCGAAGCGGCTGTACACCTCGCCCAGCGACCGTGGGCTGCCGTCGGCGGCGTAGAAGACGGCGCGATTGGTGCGCGCGGCGCCCGGGAACATCGCTGCGGCGCTCTGGCCCGGGTTCGCATCCATCGACGCCAGGAATTTCTTGGCCCCGCCGATTCCAAGGAAGTGCGCCATGTACAGGTCGGTGCCGGTCACATCGCGATCCAGCGTGGCGGACAGCTTGTCCTTGTTGTCGGCCGCATGTTCGGCCGCCATCAGCGAAGAAGCGGTGGGATCGTTGCGGAGACTGAGGATCTGGCGGCGGACGCCAGGATCGCTGACCACATATTTGCCGGATGCGGTGCGCGTGATGCTGTCGGCGGCCCAGCCCATGCCGTGGTCGGCACCGTGGGCCTTGACCACGCCCAGCCAGCTCTGTTCGATGAACTGGTACAGGCCCGTCGCCGACGACGTGCCGGCGCGGGCGGAGGCGTTCAGACCGCTTTCGACCTGCGCCTGCCCCAGCAGATAGTTGAAATCGATCCCCGTACGCGTGGACGCGAGCTGGATGGCGTTCTGCACGCTTCCTGCCCGCCCCGCGGCGACCTTTGTCAGGTTCGGAATGGTCATTCTAAGATCTTGCCTGAAACCCCTGTTCGAGATCATTTCAGCAAGAGACGTGCCAATTCGGGAAATCCGGGCACGGCGGGGCGGCGCTCAGGCCGATTTATCCTCAGGCGTAGGCGGCGGCGCCGGTCGGGCGGTAGGCAGGGTTCGGCGAACCGGCAAGAACCTGCAGGCGGCGGCGGACGTTTGCCGCCATCAGGTTGACGTAGATGCGGCAGGTTTCGTTCAGCCGGTGTGCCTCGCGCGCCAGTTCGGTGATCTCGGGCGTCGCATCGTCCTGGTCGCACGCCGCAACATCTTCGATGCAGCGCAGCTTGCGCGCGGTCGCGGCCTCCAGGCCGGCGATGTCGTTGGTCTTCAGCGCATCGATTTCGCAATGGAGCGCTTCGATCACGCCGACCAGGGCCTCACGCCGCTTCATTGGGGTTCCATTCGAGCTTGAGGGCCAGCAATCGGTCGGCGATGGTCGCAGGCAGCAGCGGGAACTTGCCGTCCTCGATCGCCTTCTTGATCTTGCTCACGCGGTCCACATCGACCGGCGGCGACGCGGCTGCGGGCTGCGACAGCGCCTGCAACGTCGACGGCGCACGCGTCACCGCGGCTTCCACGGCGGGTTGCGATACCTGTACCGCCGCGATCGGCGCGACCGGCGCCGATTTGCGGTCGATGGGTGTCGCCGCTTTTGAACCGATCGGATCCACCATGGCTTCCGTCCTCGAATGGCTTCGTCAAACGCAAGAACGACCTCTGATGGAAATGTTTTAGCAATTTTTTCGACAATGAGGGTGAACGCCGGATTCACCAAGGATGCGCGGTCAGTTGGGCAATGTGGCGCGTCCGGCGGCAAGCGCGATCGCCTGGACCGGCGGCTTGGCCGGATCGACCTTCACCAGTAGCCGCCCGCCCGCCGGTGCATCGCTGAGGGCGGTACCGTCGCGGGTGATCGAAAAGCCCGCCCCGCCCGCTTCGATCGTGATCGGGTCGCCGCGCCTGATGACCATTTCGGGCTTGGCTGCGGGCGCGACGGCCACCGGCGCCGCGGCGGCGACCTGCGGGCGCGCCGCCTGGGGCGGCAGCTTGATCGGCACGTAGATCCGCCAACGCGGCGTGTCGCACGTCACGACCACCGCATCCTGGTAACTGCCCCGCCAGTCGAGCTGCGGCAGCGGGCATTGCGCCAGTTTCAGCCGCTGGTCGACGGCCGTGCGTGCGCCCCCCTCCTCACCCACCGCATGGCCGGTAAAGGCGGCGACGGCGACGTCGATCGCGGTCGTATCCTGGAAACGGATCGCCTGCGCGGTGGCCGGCAGCGGCGCGACCAGCGGGGCGAGGGCGAGAGCGAAGAACGGACGGATCATCGGGTTTCCCCATCATAAGACACGGTGAGCTGAACGGCGCGGCCGGCACCGGGACGGACATCGATCGCGATGCGACCCGCAGGCACGTCGGCCGCGATGGCCGCGGCGACCGCGCGAGCCCGATCGACGGCCAGAATAGCGGCGGATCCCGTCGACGCATCGACGTCGTTCGGCGACCCGTCGGTGCCGCCGATCACGCGGATCGTCGTGCGGGGATCGTTGGTGACGGCACGGACCCAGCCGGCGACGTCGTGCGGCGGCAGCGTGGCCGAACCGATTGCGAATCCCTGGACGACATTGGCCTCCAGCGCGATCGGCGTGTCCGCCGGCAGGCCGAACCCCTCGCGCAGCGCGGTGCCGAGCGTTGCGGCATCGACTCGCGGGTTGGCCTGCAGGAACACGAAGAATCCGACGAGCAGCATCATCACGTCGGCCAGCGTCACCAGCCAGATCGGCCGGCGCGGTTCATCCTCGAGCAGTTGGTCGATCGTCATGCGACCGCCACCGGGCGCAGATGCGGGGCCTCGCGCGCGGCAAGCCGGACCAGCGGTTCGACCAGGCGGCCGCGCTCCACGCATTCCGCCCGCGCGAGCCGCTTCAGCCGCGCCGCAACGGGTAGGCAGACAAGGTTGCCGATCAGCGCGCCATACAGCGTCGCGAGAATGGCGATCGCCATCGCGCCGCCGATCGCCGACGGATCGGTCATGCTGGTGAACAGGCGGACCAGGCCGATCAGCGTCCCGATCATGCCCATCGCCGGCGCGAATTCGGCGGCCGCCGCCCACATCTCGGCGGCGGCGCGCTGGCGTTCATAGCGTGCGATACGGCGGTCCTCGATCAGCGCGCGGACCACGTCTCCGTCGGCTCCATCGACGATCGCGTTCATCGCCGCCGACACATCGGGATCCTTGATGACCGAGCGATCAAGCTGCATCACACCGTGACGCGCCGTGATCCGGCTCAGGGCCTCGACCTGGGTGACCAGCGCCCCTGCATCGAAGGGCGTACGGCCGATCGCCTTCAGCGCGACGATACCGCGTGCAAGGTCGCGCGCGGGTGTCCGCAGCACGGTCGCGACGATCGTCCCCCCGCCGACGATGGCGACGGCAACGGGATCGGCAAAGGCAGCAAGGGTCGCAGCGAAAGACATCGCGCGACCCGCCTGCAAGGGGTGTGCCGTTTTCGTTTACCATCACGGAAGAACGGTAGTTCGCTCGGACCGCCAGCCCTCCCCCGCTCAGGCAGAGGGGCAGGTTTCTCACCGAGGCCGACCCATCCCGACAAGCGGGGCGACGGCGCGCTCGCGGCAAACCACCGGAGACTCTTTGACCGGCAATCCCCAACCGGCAACCGGCAACGCCTTGCCGCTCACCCCTGCCGGTGACGGCAAAGCGGATCAAAAGCGGCATTTGGCACGGTGGTTGCAAAGCGGTCTCACGTCATCAACGCGGGACCACGCCATCATGGCTGAGAACGATCTTTTCGGGGTACACGGAACGGCACTCGCCGTGCGTTCGCAGCGCATGGCGTTGCTGGCGTCGAACATCGCGAACGCCTCCACCCCCGGCTACAAGGCCAAGGACATCGACTTCTCCGCGGCGCTGAAAGGTGCCGAGAGCGGCCGACTGGACGCCAGCGTCACCGCGAATACCAAATACCGCCTGCCGACGCAGATGAGCATGGACGGCAACACCGTCGAGCTCGCGACCGAACAAACCGCCTTTGCCGAAAACGCGGTCGCCTATCAGACGACGCTGTCGTTTCTGAATGGGCGCATCGGCACGATCACGCGCGCGCTGAAGGGGGAGTAAGCGCATGGCCGACACCCCCATGAACATCTTCCAGGTTGCCGGGCGTGCCATGTCCGCGCAGCTCGTGCGGATCAATACTACCGCGTCGAACCTGGCGAACGCCGGCGGCGTCGCGACGACCGCGGATGCGGCCTATCGCTCGATCAAGCCGGTGTTCCGCACCCAGTTCGACCAGGCATCGCAGATGGCGACCGTCAACGTCGAGCGGATCGTCACCGCGGGCGAAGAGCCGACCAAACGCTACGATCCGGGCAATCCGCTGGCCGACAAGGACGGCAACGTCTTCGAGAACGCCGTCGATGAAAGCCGCGAGCTGGTCGACATGCTCGAGAGCGCCCGGAACTACCAGAACAACGTCGAGGTCATGCAGACCGCCAAGACGCTGATCCTCGACACCATCAAGCTGGGACGCTGATAAATGGCTACCACATCCTCCGCCTTCGATACCGCGCTGGCCAAGGCCGGTATCAGCACCGCCGCCGCCGCAAAGGCGGCGACGGCCGCCAAGTCGTCGAACAGCAAGACGCTGAACGAAATGGGCCCGGGCGACTTCATCGCGCTGCTAACCGCGCAGATGAAGAACCAGGACCCGTTCGAACCGGTCGACAATTCGCAGATGGTCGCCCAGATGGCGCAATTCTCGTCGCTGGCCGGCATCTCCGACATGGGATCGACGCTGAAGTCGATCGCGACGAAGCTGAGTGCCAGCACCGCGTCGGAGGCAATGTCCTACGTCGGCAAGACCGTGCTGACCGAAGGCAAGACCGCCTACCCCCGCGCATCGGGCGGAATCGCCGGCGCGATCGAGCTCGACAGCGCGGCAACCAGCGTCGTCGTCACCATTTCCGACAAGGACGGCAATCCGGTTCGCTCGTTCGACATGGGCGCGAAGCCCGCCGGTTCGGCCACCTTCGACTGGGACGGCAAGCTGGAAGACGGCACCGCGACCGAAGGGCCCTACACGCTGAGCGCGATCGCACGCGACGGCACGACCGCGGTCACCAGCCGCACGCTCGTCTGGGCGCCGGTCACCTCGGCCACCCTGCCCAACGGTTCCGAACCCATGCTGACGCTGCCCGGTGTGGGCGACGTCAAGGCCTCCGCCATCCGCGCGGTCGCCTGATCCCCTTCAACCGACTCTCACCTTTCCACCTTTTTCCGACCAGGAGCTAAACCGCCATGACCTTCTACACTTCGCTTTCGGGCCTTCAGGCGTCGCAGACCGAAATGGCGACGATCTCGCACAACCTCGCCAACGTCTCGACCAACGGCTTCAAGAAGAGCCGCGTCGAATTCGCCGACGTCATGGCGTCCAACGTGTCGGTGTCGCCGACGCAGATGGTCGGTTCCGGTACGGTCGTGAAGGCGGTGCGCCAGCAGTTCAGCCAGGGCGGCTCGCAGCAGTCGACCAACTCGCTCGACATGCTGATTTCGGGCGAAGGCTTCTTCGCGGTGAAGCCGGACCTGAATTCGGCCAAGGTGTCGTTCACCCGCAACGGCGCGTTCTTCGTCGACAACGATCGCTTCGTGTCCGATGCGAACGGCGGCAAGCTGCAGGTCTATCCGGTCGACGGTTCGGGTACGGTCGTCGCGACCGGGCTTGATTCGATGGTCAGTCTGCGCCTGCCCGCGACCAGCGGTACGCCGCAGGCGACGACGTCGACCGAACTGTCGATCAACCTGTCGGCCAATGCCTCGATCCCGAAGGACAGCACGCTGTTCGCACCGGGCAGCGGCAAGACCTATGCCTTCGACCGGTTCAATCCGTCGACCTACAATAATTCGTCGCAGACGACGATCTACGATTCGCTGGGCAACGCCCAGACGATGACCAACTATTACGTCCGCGACACCGCATCGACCGGCCCGGGCACCACCAGCATCTGGAAGGTCTATACCTTCGTCGGCAGCGACCAGCTGTCGTCCGGCGGGACCAAGGGTCCGCTGACGATGACCTTCGACAACCAGGGCAAGCTGAACAGCGTGGCCAACGCCGCCGGCACGATCGGTACGCAGACGTCGAAGATCCAGTTCGACGGGTTCACGCCGGCCAGCTCGACGACGCCGCAGGACCTGTCGCTCGATTTCGGCACGCTGACGACGCAGCTCAGCTCTCCGTTCGTCAAGAGCGCCGAGGTGCAGAACGGCCGGGCGATCGGCCAGATCGAAAGCGTCACGATCAGCGAATACGGCCTGGTCAGCGCCAGCTTCTCGAACGGCGACACCCAGCCGCTCGGCAAGGTCGCGCTCGCCAACTTCTCGAACCCCTCGGGTCTGCGCCAGCTCGGCAAGAGCTATTGGTCGGCGACCGGCGTGTCGGGCGAAGCGCGCCTGGGCGAAGCCGGCGCGAACGGCTTCGGCAACCTCAGCACGGGCGCGGTCGAACGCTCGAACGTCGACATCACCGAAGAACTGGTCAGCCTGATCGCCGCGCAGCGCAACTTCCAGGCGAATGCGAAGAGCCTCGAGACGTCGAGCCAGATCTCGCAGACCATCTTCAACATGCGCAGCTGATCCTGACCGGCGACACAAGGGACGTAACCGATGGACCGGATGGTCTACACCGCCCTCACGGGGCTCAAGGGACAGATGTCCGCGCAGGCGGCGATCGCGAACAACATCGCGAACGCGTCGACGACCGGGTACAAGTCCGATCGCCTCGCCTTCCAGCAACTGATGCTGAAGGGCGGTGCGGGCCTCGAATCGCGGGCGCCGGTGTCGGAGGAGGTGCTCGACGCCGACCGGCGAGCCGGCACCATCCAGTCGACGGGGCGCAACCTGGATATCGCCATCCCGGGCACGTCGTGGATGGTCGTCCAGTCCCCCGACGGAACCGAAGCCTATACCCGCCGCGGCGACCTGCAGATCACCGAAACCGGCGTGCTGCAGACGGGCGACGGGCACCCGGTGTTGGGGTCGGGGGGCCCCATCACCGTCCCGCCCGCGCAGGACGTGATGATCGGGGAAGACGGCACGCTGTCGATCGTTCCCGTCGGCTCGCCCCCGGGCACCCCGGCGCAGGCGGTCGACCGCATCCGCTTCGGCAGCCCCGACGGCACGCAGACGGTCAAGGGCCTCGACAACCTGCTGCGGGTGAAGGGCGGCGGCGTGCTACCCGACGATCTGGACGCAAAGGTCCAGGTCGGCGCGCTCGAAGGGTCCAACGTCAACCTGACCCAGGCGCTGGTCGACATGATCGAGAACCAGCGCAGCTACGAAGTGCAGGCCAACCTGCTGAAGGAAGCCAAGTCGATGGACGAAAGCTCCGCCTCGCTCATGCGGATTCCTGGCTGATCCGGCCGGCCTAATTGAAGGACTGATACGATGGGTTCTGCCGCTCTCCATATCGCCCGTACCGGCATCGACGCGCAGGATACGCGCATGCGGGTCATCTCGAACAACCTGGCCAACGTGAACACGACCGGGTTCAAGAAGGACCGCGCCGCGTTCGAAACGCTTGCCTATCAGGTCGTCACAGCGCCCGGTTCCGCCAGCACGCAGGAGACGAAGTACGCGACCGGCCTGAATCTGGGCACCGGCGTCCGCGTCCAGGGCACGTCGCGCATCAACACGCAAGGCTCGCTCCAGACGACCGGCCACAGCCTCGACATGGCGCTGGACGGCGACGGATATTTCCAGGTCCAGTTGCCGGGCGGCCAGCTCGGCTACACCCGCGCGGGCAATTTCAGCCGCTCGCCAGAAGGGCTGATGGTCACCTCCGAGGGCTATCAGGTGATGCCCGGCATCACGATTCCCGAAGGCACGACGTCGATTTCGATCGGTGAGGACGGTACCGTGTCGGCGACCGTTCCGGGGCAGAACGAAGCGACCCAGGTCGGCCAGATCCAGGTCGCCAGCTTCGCCAATGCGGCCGGCCTGACCTCGATCGGCGACAATTACCTGATCGAAACGGGTGCATCGGGCGCCGCGAACCTCGGCATCGCCGGCCAGGACGGCCGCGGCAAGATCCGCCAGGGCATGCTGGAGGGTTCGAACGTCAACGTCGTCGAGGAACTGGTCGACATGATCGAGACCCAGCGCGCGTACGAGGTCAATTCAAAGATGATCTCGGCAACCGACGAAATGCTCAAATACGTCAACCAGAACATCTGAGGACGATTAGACCGTCATGCGCATCCTCTCCGTCCTCGTCCTCGGCGCCCTCGTCGCGACGCCGGCCAACGCCGGACTGTTCGGCAAGAAGAAGCCGGTCGTCCCACCGCCCGAATATCGCACGGTCTATTCGCAACCCGTGGCGGCGCCGGCGCCCGCGAACGGCGCCATATTCCAGGTGTCGGCCGGCTATGGCGGGCTGTACGAAGGCGCGCGCGCCCGCGCGGTCGGCGATCCGCTGACCATCGTCCTGACCGAACGCACGCAGGCGTCGAAATCGGCCGGCAGCAAGCTCGATTCGGGTGGCGGCTTCGGCCTTACCCCGCCGTCGACCGGCATCCTGTCGGCGCTGAAGCCGACCGATGTCGCCGTCAGCGGCAAGCGCAACTTCGACGGCAGCGGCACCGCCGACCAGTCGAACGCGCTGTCGGGCGAAATCAGCGTGACGGTCGCCGAAGTGCTGCCCAACGGCACGATGATCGTCCAGGGCCAGAAGACGCTGACGCTGAACCGCGGCGACGAATTCGTCCAGATCCGCGGCCTTGTGCGGCCCGCCGACATCGATGCGAACAACCGCGTGCTGTCGACCCGGGTCGCCGATGCCCGCATCGCCTACACCGGCCGCGGCGACGTGCAGCGCGCCAGCCGCCAGGGCTGGCTCAACCGCTTCTTCCAGACCATCAGCCCGTTCTGAGGATCCGCCCCATGCTCCGCTTCCTCCTCGCCGCGCTGTTCGGCGTCCTGATCGCCGGACCGGCTCACGCCGACCGTATCAAGGACCTGGGCAATTTCCAGGGTATCCGTACCAACCAGCTGACCGGCTACGGCGTCGTCGTCGGGCTGCCGGGCACGGGCGACGACAATCTGGAATATACCGTCCAGTCGATGAAGGGCGTCACGTCGCGCTTCGGATTGCAGCTGCCGCCGGGGATCAACCCCGGCCTCAAGAACTCGGCCGTCGTGATGATCACCGCCGATCTGCCCGCCTTCGCCAAACCCGGCCAGAAGCTCGACATCACCGTGTCGGCGATGGGCAAGGCCAAGTCCTTGCGCGGCGGGACGCTGATCCTCAGCCCGATGTACGGCGCGGACGGCGCGATCTATGCGATGGCGCAGGGCAACCTGGCGGTCGGCGGACTGGGCGCGGACGGCGCCGACGGGTCGAAGGTCGTGGTAAACGTCCCCTCGTCGGGCCGCATTCCGGAAGGGGCGACCGTCGAACGCGCGGTCGACACCGGTTTCGCCAGCACGCCGACGCTGACCTTCAACCTGACCCAGGCCGACTTCACGACCGCGCAGAACGTCGCCGGTGCCATCAACGCACGATACGGCGCGGGCATCGCGCGCGCGATCGATGGCGTGTCGATCGCGGTCGCCGCCCCGCCCGGGGCCGATGTCCGCGCGCAGCTGATGAGCGGGATCGAGAACCTGTCGGTCGTGTCCGCAGAGGCGCCGGCGAAAGTAATTGTAAACGCGCGCACCGGTACGGTCGTTATCAACAGTGCGGTCCGGGTCAGCCCCGCCGCGGTAACACATGGTAAACTAACCGTTCGTATTGATGAGAATCAGCGCGTCAGCCAGCCGATGCCCTTTTCGAAGGGCGAAACGGCGCTGGAGCAGAAGAGCGGTGTGTCTGTCGAGGAGGAAAAGCGCCCGATGTTCCTGTTCCAGCCCGGTCCCAAGCTGGCCGACGTGGTCAACGCCGTGAACGCCATCGGGGCGTCCCCGGCCGACCTGGTCGCCATCCTGGAAGCGCTGAAGCAGGCGGGTGCGCTGAAGGCGGAGCTGATCGTCCTGTGACGCAGATCCCCGCCTCGACCACTGGGATCACCGGCGGCATTGCCGGCGTCACCGGTACTGCCGGCGGCGTGTCCAACGACACGTCGCGCCTGAAGTCGGATGAAAATCTGACCGCGGCCGGCCAGCGGTTCGAGGCGATCTTCACCGGCATGATGCTGAAGTCGATGCGCGCGGCCAAGCTGTCGGACGGCCTGTTCGACAACAAGGCGTCCGAACAGTTCCGCGATATGTTCGACGGCAAGATCGCCGAGAGCATGGCGCAGCATTCGCCGATGGGCATCGCCAGGGCGATGACCGAATTCCTGTCGAAGACGCAAGGGACGGCCGCCGGCACGCCTGACGGGAACGGTACGCCGTGACCGACCTGCTGAGCATCGGCGTCACT
>DASTEN010000006.1:0-2605 GCA_035709645.1 Sphingomonas sp. | reverse complement strand
CGACATCCATATCGGCAGCGTCACGATGGATGCGACGCGGCTGACGCGGATCGTCGCGCAGATCGACGCGCTACGACCGGACCTGGTCGTGCTCGCCGGGGATTTCATCGCCGGGCATGACGCCGGCCTGTCGACCGGGCGAGCCCCGATGCTGGTGGCGCCGCTGCGTCGCCTGACCCCGCGGCTCGGCACCGTCGCGGTTATGGGCAACCACGACCACTGGACCGGCGTCGCCCCGGTACGCGCAGCGATGGCGGCGGCGGGGGTGACGGTCCTCGACAACCAAGCGCAGCGGTTCGGCGCGCTGACCGTCGTCGGGATCGACGACCGGTACACCAAACACGACCGCATCGGTGAGGCGATGGCATCGGCACGGATGCTGCCCGGTCCGCGGCTGATCGTCACGCACGGGCCGGACGTCGTCCCGGACCTGCCGCCCGATGCGCCGCTGGTCTTATCCAGCCACACGCATTGCGGACAGATCGTGCTGCCCATCTATGGTCCGCTGGCAATTCCGTCGGTCTACGGATCGCGCTACCTGTGCGGGATCGTGCGTGAAGGCGGGCGGGCGACGATCGTCGGGGCGGGTGTCGGCACCAGCGTGGTGCCGTTGCGACTGGGAGCACCGCCCGACATCTGGTTGCTGACGCTGCGGGCGGCGCCGTGACCCCGCCCGCGGAAGCGGCTCAGCCCTTGCGGCTGGCCTCGAACAGGAACCAGGCTCGCTCTTCGGCCTGATCGGTCCATTCGTCGACGATGCCGCTGGTCGCGTTGTCCTTCGCGTCCTCGGCCGCTTCCTTCACGACGCGGAAGGATTCGACGAGCTTCAGGTTATCCTCGCGCAGTTCGGCGAGCATGTCGGGGGCCGATACGAAGTCCGCGTCATTGTCCTTCAGCGTCTGTCGGCGCGCGATGTCGCCGATCGAACGCAGCGTCAGATTGCCGGTCTTGCGCACCCGCTCGGCGATCGCATCGGTCACGCCCAGGATCTGCGCAGCCTGATCGTCGAGCAGCAGATGATAATCGCGAAAATGCGGGCCCGAGACGTGCCAGTGGAAATTCTTGGTCTTCAGATACAGCGCATAACAATCGGCGAGCGACGAATTGAGCGCGTCGGCAACGGTCCGCGTGTCGTTGCGGTTCAGGTCGGTCGGGGTGGCAAGCGGGGCAGGATTGGCGTCGGCCACGAATCGTCTCCGGTACAGTCGTCGGTTTCGCAGCAGCAACGATCCGTCCGACGAAACGCTCCCGACGCGTCTTCCGGAATAGTCCCAATTCAGTGATCGACGGGCTAGATCAGCCTGAGTCCTTGCAAGCCGACGACGATCCCGGTCGCCAGCAGCAGCGCGCCCGCGATCCGGCCGATGGTCCGAAGCGGCAGGCGCAACCAGGCCTGCCCCATTCCGCCGGCGATCCCGACGAGCAGCATCGCGCCGGCAAAGGCGCCGATCCCGGCCAGCACGGGCAGCGACCCGCCGATCGCGAGCGCAAACGCCAGGAAAGCGGTCCCTTCGCCGCCCACGAAGCTGCCCGCCGCCGCGGCGATCGGGGCAGGGCCCGAGGGTCGTTCGACCCGGCGCTGCCACAACGCCCCCAATCCGGCGGCGATCAATGCAGTCGCGAGGACGATCGATCGAGCATTCGGTGTCAAGGCCGGCGCGATCACGATCGCCCCGGCGACCGCGATCGCCAAGGCCGCGGCGTGACCAAGGGCGAAGCCGGCGAATACGCCGCCCCGTTCCCCCAGCAGCGCGGCAAGGCGGGCGGGCCGCTCACCGATCCCGGCCAGCAACGCCCCGACGAAAGCGGGCACCAACGCGTCCAAGGTTCGATTCGCCCGTATCAGCCGGCCAGGCGGACCGCGCACGCCGCGGCATAGGTTTCGGACGCGTGTTTCGACGCGCCGGTGCTGCCGACCGCATCGCGCAGGATCGCCAGCCAGCTATGGACCAGCGGCCCGCGTTCGCCGCGCGATACCGCACTGTCGATCGCGTGGACGACGGTGATCGCGGGGCCGATGCCGTGTCGATTGGCGATTCGGCGGATGGCCTCCAGCTCATGGGCCATTTCGCCCGGTCGAAGCCGGTCGGCCCGACGGTCGATCGCATCGACCCGCGCGACCAGATCGTCTCGCACCAGCGTCATCGCATCCTTGCCCCGCAGTGCCATGTCGAACGCACCTTCTTATCCAGACACGCACGCTGCGCCCGGATTGGTTAAGATGCCGTCAACGACGTGGCATGCCGGCGCACCCCGCGCAAAAGCTTGACACGCGCGGGCATATCGCCCATGCGCCCTCCCCTGACGGCGGCCGCAGTTGCGTGCCGCCTCTTTCTTTTGAACAGATTTTAGAGATTCGGGTCATGGCCAAGCCGGCAACCGTCAAGATCAAGCTCGTCAGCACCGCGGATACGGGCTTCTTCTACGTCACGAAGAAGAACCCGCGCACGCAGACCGAGAAGTTTTCGTTCCGCAAGTATGACCCGGTCGTGCGCAAGCACGTCGAGTTCAAGGAAGCGAAGATCAAGTAACGAACTGTGCGAAGCACTTGTCCCGATAGATGAACAACCGCCGCACAAGGGGCGGTTGTTTCGCTTTTAGGGCC
>DASTEN010000005.1:0-3732 GCA_035709645.1 Sphingomonas sp. | reverse complement strand
CCTGATCGAGGAACGCCAGATATTGCTCGACCAGCGCCAGGATCGATATCGCCTTCAGGTCGACCTTCTGGTTGCGCGCGAGCGCGAGCAGCAGGTCGAGCGGCCCTTCCCACCCGTCGAGGTCGAGGGTCAGGGTGTCAGCCTCCATCGCCTCAGGCGAGCGCCAAGAACGATTCCCGCCGCGCGATCGCTTCGGCGAAATCCACGCCGCCCGGCGCCGCGACGCTGGCCATCGCCCGGTCGAGCCGCGCCCGCGCCACGTCCGTGATATCGCCGATCCGCCCGGCGATCTCGACCATCTCGTCCATCCGCGCCCAGCAGTCGAGCACCACGTCGCAACCCGCGGCCAACGCCCTTGCGGCCTTTTCGCCCGGCGTCCCCGACAGCGCCTTCATGTCGATGTCGTCGGTCATCAGCAGTCCGTCGAAGCCGATGCGGCCGCGGATGACGTCGGCGATGACGCTGGGCGACAGCGTGGCCGGCCGGTCGGCGTCCCACGCCTTGAACACGACGTGGCAGGTCATGCCCATCGGTGCATGGGCCAGCGTGCGGAACGGGCGGATGTCCTCTTCCAGGTCGGCATCCGACGCCGTGACGACCGGAAGTTCGTAGTGACTGTCGACGCCGGCGCGGCCGTGGCCGGGCATATGTTTGATGACGCCGACCACGCCCGCCTTCGCCAAGCCATCGAGCATCGCGCGGCCAAGGGCGGCAACCTGCATCGCATCGCCACCGTACGCGCGATCGGCGATGGCGGTGACGGTGTCGGGAAACCGGCGGTCGAGCATCGGCGCGCAGTCGACGGTGATCCCGACCTCCGCCAGCATCGCGCCCAGCGCCTCGCCATTGGCGCGTGCGGCGGCGATCGCGGAGGCGGGGGCCGTGTCGTACAGCGCATCGAACGCCGGGCCGGCGGGAAATGCCGGCCATTCCGGCGGCTTCATCCGCGCGACCCGGCCACCCTCCTGATCGATCAGGATCGGCAAGCGGTCGCGGCCGGTGATGTCGCGCAATTCGGCAGTCAATGCAGCGAGTTGCGCACGATCCTGCACATTGCGTCCGAACAGGATGTACCCGACCGGATCGGCATCGCGAAAGAAGGCGCGTTCGTCGGCGGTGAGCGTGAGGCCGGACAGGCCGTAGATGACGGGCTTCATGGCGGCGGCTTTAGCGGGGAACGCGGGCCACAGGCAAATCGGTTGAGGGAGCCGTGCCCCCTCACCCAATCCGTCATCCCCGCGAAGGCGGGGTTCGATAGTCGCTGACCGACGTGGAATTCAGCAAACCCAGCCAGAATTTATCCCCGCCTTCGCGGGGATGACGGTTTGAATGCGAGGATGCCATGGTAGGCGGCTTCAGGGCAATCAGGCTGGAAAGCCCAACCCAACCGTTCGTCCTGCGCTTGTCGAAGGGACGTTCTGCGATACGCCCGCCATTCGCGCGCGACGCGAAGTACGGCGCTTCGACAAGCTCAGGGCGAATGGGGAGAGAGAACTCAGCCCCGCCTCAATTTGGGACGAAGCACGCCTCGCCGGCGACCTTCAGCCGCCCGCAGATCGTCGTCGCATTGCCGTTGCTACCCGCGTTCACGCGCAGGCGGTACACGGTATTGCCCTTCACATCGGCCTTTTCGATCGATTTGCCGAGGTTCGCGACATAGGCGAAGCGCTTCGACAGCGTTTCCCAGGCGGCGTTGGCCGCGGCTTCGGTCGGGAATGAACCGAGCTGGACGAGAGCCCCACCCCCGCCCCCGCTGGTCGCGCGCGGCAGCGCCATGCCGGGCGCCTGCGCGGTCAGGCGGCCGCTGCTCGCCGCTGGTACCGCGGTGACGACGCGGGTGGCGCCTTCGGTCGGCTTGGCCACAGGCTTCGCGGTCCGGCCGGCGACCGGCACTTCGGGCACCGCGCGCGTATCGATCGCGCCGGTCGCGGTGGCGCCCTCCGACGTGCGGAACACGCTGTCGCCCTGGCCGTCGACCTTCATGCCGCCGGGGGTGTCGGGCTTCACCTTGTAATCCCCGTCCTGGGCGGTGATGAGTTCACCCGATCCGGTCGTGCCACCGCTGCGGCCGTAGCGATCGAACGCCCATACCGCGGTGGCGATCAGCGCGATCACGATGACCGCGATCGCGACCAGGCGCAGCGGCGAGGGACCTTCGCGGTAATCGTCGTCGGCGGATTCGAGCCAGGGCAGCCGATCATCCTCGGCAATGACCGGGCGTCCGCCCTCGCTACCGATGCTCACGCGCCCATCTCCTCGACCGCCTCGACCCCCATGATCGCCAGCCCGCCACGGATAACCTGACCGACCGCGTCGGCCAAGAACAGTCGCGCCGCAGTCGTTTCGACATCGTCGACCAGCAGGAAGCGGCGCGACGGGCCGTCGTTCCCCTGGTTCCACAGCGCGTGAAATTCGGCTGCCAAATCGTAGAGATAAAAGGCGATTCGATGCGGCTCACGCGCCGCGGCCGCGCCTTCGGCGATACGCGGGAACTGCGCCATGCGCTTCACTAGCGCCAATTCCGCCGTATCAAGCCGGGACAGGTCGGCCTGCGCCGGCAGCACGATCCCCGCCTCCTTCGCACGGCGATGCAGCGAATGGACGCGGGCGTGGGCATAATTCACGTAGAAGACCGGATTGTCCTTCGACGCTTCGACCACCTTGGCGAAGTCGAAATCCATCTGCGCATCGGCCTTGCGGGTCAGCATGGTGAAGCGCACGACGTCCTTGCCGACTTCGCGCACGACATCGGCCAGCGTGACGAAATTGCCCGCGCGCTTCGACATCTTCACCGGTTCGCCGGCCCGCAACAGGCGGACCATCTGGACCAGCTTCACGTCGAAGCGCGTCCTGCCCTCCGTCAGCGCGGCGACCGCGGCCTGGATACGCTTGACGGTCCCGGCGTGATCGGCACCCCAGATGTCGATCAGCTGGTCGGCGGATTGCGCCTTTTGAAAATGGTACGCCAGGTCGGCACCGAAATAGGTCCACGTGCCGTCCGACTTCTTGATCGGACGATCCTGATCGTCGCCGAACTTCGTCGAGCGGAACAGCGGCAGTTCGACCGGTTCCCAATCCTCGGGCGTCTCGCCCTTCGGCGCTTCGAGCACGCCGTCATAGACCAGGTCGCGTGTCCGCAGCCACGCCTCGGCGGCCTCGGGCTTGCCGGCGGCCTGCAATTCGGCCTCGGACGCGAAAACGTCGTGGTGGATGCCGAGCAGCGCGAGATCGGCCTTGATCAGGTCCATCATCGCATCGACGGTCTTCACGCGGAAGGTCGCCAGCCACTCGCTCTCGGGCGCCGCCACGTAGCGGTCGCCGAATTCGGCGGCGAGGGCCTGCCCGATCGGGATCAGGTAATCGCCCGGATACAGCCCCTCGGGCACCGCGCCGACGTCCTCGCCCAACGCCTCGCGGTACCGCAGATGCGCCGACCGCGCGAGCGTCTGCACCTGGCTACCGGCATCGTTGATGACATATTCGCGGATGACCCTATGCCCGACGAAGGCGAGCAGGTTGGCGAGCGCATCGCCCACCACCGCGCCTCGGCAATGGCCCATGTGCATCGGGCCCGTCGGGTTGGCCGAGACATATTCGACGTTGACCGTGATGCCCGCGCCGATGCTCGACTTACCGTAATCGTCGCCGGCCGCGACGATGCCGGCGAGTTCGTCCCGCCACGTCGCATCGTCCAGCGTCAGGTTGATGAAGCCCGGCCCCGCGACCGCAACG
>DASTEN010000004.1:0-3925 GCA_035709645.1 Sphingomonas sp. | reverse complement strand
GCTGATGTGGACGCCGCGATCGGCCAGCTGGATTTCGAGCTGGAGGATGAACTTCTCGACGACGCGGCTGACGACTTCCGGCGGCAGATAGCCGAACGGTACGATCGCATCGAGGCGGTTGCGGAATTCCGGCGTGAAGAGGTTCTTCACCGCCTCTTCCTGCACATCCTCGCGGCCGATGGTGCCGAAGCCGAGCGACTCCTTCGCCATGTCCGACGCACCGGCGTTGGTGGTCAGGATGAGGATGGTGTTGCGGAAATCGACGGTCTTGCCGTGGTGATCGGTCAGCTTGCCGTTGTCCATCACCTGCAACAGGATGTTGAACAGGTCGGGATGCGCCTTCTCGATCTCGTCGAGCAGCAGCACGCTGTGCGGATTCTGATCGACCGCGTCGGTCAGCAGCCCGCCCTGATCGTAACCGACATAGCCCGGAGGCGCACCGATCAGCCGGCTGACCGAATGGCGCTCCATATATTCGGACATGTCGAACCGCTGGAGCGGAATGCCCAGGATCGCGGCCAGCTGCTTGGCGACCTCGGTCTTGCCGACGCCGGTGGGGCCGGTGAACAGATAGTTGCCGATCGGCTTGTCGGGATCGCGCAGGCCCGCACGGCTCAGCTTTATCGCCGAGGACAGCACCTCGATCGCCTTGTCCTGGCCGAACACGACACGCTTCAGGTCGGTCTCCAGGCTCGCCAGCGCCTTGGTGTCGTCGGTCGACACCGTCTTCGGCGGGATGCGCGCCATCGTCGCGATGACCTGTTCGATCTCCTTGGGCGTGATCGTCTTCTTGCGCTTGTTCGGCGGCACCAGCATCTGCATCGCGCCGACTTCGTCGATCACGTCGATCGCCTTGTCGGGCAGCTTGCGGTCGTTGATGTAGCGCGCCGAGAGCTCCACCGCCGACTTGATCGCGTCGGGCGTGTACTTGACGCCGTGATGCCCCTCGAACGCGGTGCGCAGGCCGGCGAGGATCTTGATCGTGTCCTCGACCGTCGGCTCGTTCACGTCGATCTTCTGGAACCGGCGCAGCAGTGCGCGGTCCTTTTCGAAGTGGTTGCGGAATTCCTTGTAGGTGGTCGATCCGATGCAGCGGATGCTGCCCCCCGACAATGCGGGCTTCAGCAGGTTGGACGCATCCATCGCGCCGCCCGACGTGGCGCCCGCACCGATGACGGTGTGGATCTCATCGATGAACAGCACCGCATGCGGCAGCTTTTCGAGCTCGGTCACGACCTGCTTCAGCCGTTCCTCGAAATCGCCGCGATAGCGGGTGCCCGCCAGCAGCGCGCCCATGTCGAGCGAATAGATGACGGCGTCCTTCAGCACCTCGGGGACGTCGCCCTCGATGATCTTGCGTGCCAGCCCTTCGGCGATCGCGGTCTTGCCGACGCCCGGGTCGCCCACGTACAGCGGGTTGTTCTTGCTGCGGCGGCACAGGATCTGGACGGTGCGGTCGACCTCGGGACCGCGCCCGATCAGCGGGTCGATCTTGCCGGTCTTCGCCTTTTCGTTGAGGTCGACGGTGAACTGCTTGAGCGCGCTCTCGCCCTTGCCCTTGGCATCGCCCTTCGCCGGCTTTTCTTCCTCAGCGCCCTTGGGCGGGGTCGCTTCGGTCGGGGCCGACCCCTTGCCGACGCCGTGGCTGATGAAGCTGACCGCATCCAGCCGGCTCATGTCCTGCTGTTGCAGGAAATAGACGGCGTAGCTCTCGCGCTCGCTGAACAGCGCGACGAGCACGTTGGCGCCGGTCACCTCGTCGCGCCCCGACGACTGTACGTGCAGGATCGCGCGCTGGATGACGCGGCTGAAACCGCTTGTCGGCGACGGATCGGTCGCCTGCGCGACCTTCAGCGCGTCCAGTTCGGTGTCGAGGTAATGCGCGACCGTGGTCTGCAAGTCGCCCAGGTCCACGCCGCACGACGCCATCACCTTCGACGCGTGTTCGTCGGCGATCAGCGCGAGCAGCAGATGCTCCAGCGTCGCATATTCGTGACGGCGCGACGAGGCGGCCTTAAGCGCCTCGTGCAGGGTGTTTTCCAGGGCGGAAGCGAAAGACGGCATGTACTTACTCCAGCGGGCCGCTTGGGAGGACGGGCGACCCGGTCCTCCGATATGTCGGAAGTGATGGGCCGCGCATCAAGCGCAGGCGGCTGTCGCACCGGTTTCGCGTCTGCAGCGAAGGTCCGGTGCCCACGCTCATGACCTGAATAGCGACTCTGCGCTTGCGCGATGGTTAACGGCGCTTTCAACTTTACGGCGACAGCGCGAAATCTCCGCCTCCAGC
This sequence comes from Sphingomonas sp., assembly GCA_035709645.1. GTDB lineage: Bacteria > Pseudomonadota > Alphaproteobacteria > Sphingomonadales > Sphingomonadaceae > Sphingomonas. The sequence goes on along the minus strand of DASTEN010000004.1, from coordinate 1,638 downwards.
GCCGCGATGCGGGCATGAAGCTCCTCGACCGACAGGGGGTCGAGGTCCTGGCGGGCAAGCTCGGCCACCAGATCGCGGGCGCGGCGGGGAAGATCGTCTGCTTCCATGCAGCGGATCGTTGACCTGACCGAGGCAGCTGTCAATAAGCCTTCGACGAAACGGGGGACGGGCGGCATGACGATACCGGCGACGATGACGGCGATCGATCCCGAGGCTACCGGCGGGGCCGAGGTGCTGGTCCCGGTCACCCGACCCGTTCCGCAACCGGGGGCGGGCGAGGTTCTGGTGAAGGTCGCCGCCGCCGGCGTGAACCGCCCGGACGTGCTGCAACGCAAGGGCGGCTATGCCCCGCCGCCCGGTGCCTCGAGCATTCCCGGACTGGAGATCGCGGGCGAGGTCGTCGCAGTCGGCGACGACGTGCCGCGCGAGCTGATCGGCCAGCCGGTGTGTGCGCTGGTCTCAGGCGGGGGCTATGCCGAATATTGCGTCGCGCCCGCCGGTCAATGCCTGCCTGTGCCGCAGGCGCTGACGATGGTCGAGGCCGCCGCACTGCCCGAAACGCTCTTCACCGTCTGGACCAACCTGTTCGAACGCGGCTTCGCCAGCGACGGCGACACGGTGCTGGTCCACGGCGGGACCAGCGGCATCGGCACGATGGCGATCGCGCTGTGCGGGCTGTTCGGCATCGACATCATCGTGACGGCCGGCTCGGCGGAGAAGGTCGCCGCGGCCAAGGCACTGGGTGCGACCCACGGGATCGATTACAAGGCCGAGGACTTCGTCGCGCGGGTGAAGCAGATCACCGGCGGCGAGGGCGTGCAGGTCGTGCTCGACATGGTCGGCGGCGATTACGTCCCCCGCAACCTGCAATGCCTGGCCGAGGACGGCCGCCACGTCTCGATCGCGGTCCAGGGCGGCCCGACCGCGACCATCCCGATCTTCGACATCATGCGCCGCCGTCTGACGCTGACCGGATCGACGCTGCGCAACCGCGACGTCGCGTTCAAATCGCTGGTCGCCGACGAACTGTCGCGCACCGTCTGGCCGCACGTCGAAGCCGGGCGGCTGAAACCGGTGATGGACAAGAGCTTCCCGCTGACGCAGGCGGCCGACGCGCATCGCCGGATGGAGGCGGGGGACCATGTGGGGAAGATCGTACTGACGATGTGACGGCGCGATGACGCCCGTCCAGTGAAACGGTAACAATCGCCCGGCATTGCCCACACCCGACAGCCGAACGGGCGGGGGAGTGCGATGACGGACATCCTGAAATTCGCCGAGGTCGCCGACCTGGCCGACTTCGCCAATTCGCGCCCCGCGATCCCCGAACGCATCGTCGATCGACAGCACTACCGGACGGTCTGGATTTCCGACGTCCACCTCGGCACTCGCGGGTGCAACGCGGGCCTGCTGATCGACTTCCTCGACCATGTCGACAGCGACACCATGTATCTGGTCGGCGACATCATCGACGGCTGGCGGCTGAAGAGGAAATTCTACTGGCCCGACGCGCACAACGACATCGTCTGGCGCATCCTGAAGCGGGCCAAGCGGGGTACGCGGATCGTCTATATCCCGGGCAATCATGACGAGATGTTCCGGCAGTTCTCCGGGCTGCACTTTGGCGGCGTGACGATC
>DASTEN010000003.1:0-10357 GCA_035709645.1 Sphingomonas sp. | reverse complement strand
TCTGTGGTGCACGATCCTGCTGGGCGCGGTGTTCAGCTGCATCCAGGCGTACGAATACATGCACGCGCCGTTCCCCTTCAAGGGGCTGAACTACGGCGCGTCGTTCTTCATGGCGACCGGCTTCCACGGCGTGCACGTGCTGATCGGCACCATCTTCCTCGCCGTCTGCCTGATCCGCGCCTACAAGGGCGACTTCACGCCGCGCCAGCATATCGGCTTCGAAGCCGCCGCTTGGTACTGGCACTTCGTCGACGTCGTGTGGCTGTTCCTGTTCGTCTCGATCTACATCTGGGGCAGCTGGGGCGCACCGATCCACGGCGGCGTGGGCTGAGCCCAACATGATCGCGCCCGGCCTCGCCGAGGCGGCTGTGAAGGGTCTGTGTCCCCGCTGCGGGGCGCGGACCCTTTTCGCAGGTGTCGTCCGTTTTGCCGAACGCTGTCCGGCCTGCGGGCTGGATTTCGCAAGCTTCAACGTCGGCGACGGGCCGGCGGCGTTCCTGACGCTGGGCGTCGGCGGACTGGTGACGCTGGGCGCGGTGCTGTTGGAACTGGGCGCCGAGCCGCCGTTCTGGGTCCACCTGCTGCTGTGGCCTGCACTGACGCTCGGCTGCGTGCTGGGCGGGCTGCGGATCGCCAAGGCGGCGCTGATCGCGGCCGAATATGCCCAAGCGGCCCGCGAAGGCCGGCTGGTAAAGGATGACGAATGAAGCGCTGGCCCCTGATTCCGACGATCGTCGTCGGCCTGGCGATCGCGGCGATGATCGGACTGGGAATCTGGCAGCTGCAGCGACGCCAGGAAAAGGAAGCGGCCTTGGTGCGGCTTGCCGCCAATGTCGACCTGGCGCCCGTGCTGTTCCCGGCGTCGGGCGTCGGCGACGACCTGCTGTTCCGCAAATCGGCGATCGACTGTCTGGGCGTCACCGATCTCACCCGACAGAGCGGGCGTACCGCCGACGGCAAGCCCGGCTGGCGGGTCATCGCCGCGTGTCGGACGCCGGGCGCCGGCGTTGTGCCCGTGCAGCTCGGCATCGCCCGTGACTTCGCCGCGACGCCGGACTGGTCGGGTGGGCCGGTAACCGGCTTTCTCAGTCATGCCCCCGATTCGCGCCCGCTGATCTCCGGCCTCTTCGACCATAGCCCCAAGCGGTTGATGCTGGTGTCGGACGCAGCACCGATCGGTCTGACCGCCAATCCCGCACCCGACCTGTCGGCCGTGCCGAACAATCACCTGGCGTATGCGGTCCAGTGGTTCCTGTTCGCCGGCATCGCGGCGGCGATCTACGTCATCGCGGTACGCCGCCGCCGTCGATAGGAACGGCGCGCCGTCGACGCAGAAGCCGTCCGGCACGATTCGCCGGACGGGTCGATCCGCGCGTCAGCCCTTGTACAACCCGTCCAGCCGCTCGCCATACGTATCGCGCAGGACGTGCCGGCGGATCTTCAGGCTGGGCGTAAGCTGCTGGTTCTCGATCGCGAAGGGTTCGTCGGCCAGGATGAAGCGGCGGATGCGTTCGATCTGCGACAGATCCTTGTTCACGCGTTCCACCGCCGCGCCGATCGCGGCCTTGAAGCCGTGGTCCTCGCGCAGCCGGGCGAAATTGCACCCCGTCCCCGACTTTGCGCAATATTCCTGCGTCCATTCGGGATCGGGGACGATGACCGCGGTCATGTACGGCTTGCGGTCGCCATAGACCATCGCCTGGACGATCTCGCTCTGAAGGGTCAGCATGCCTTCGATCTTTTGCGGTGCGACGTTGTCGCCCTTGTCGTTGACGATGATGTCCTTCTTGCGGTCGGTTATCTTGATGCGGCCGTGGTCGTCGATCATCCCGATGTCGCCGGTGTGGAGCCAGCCGTCTTTCAGCACGCGCGCGGTTTCGTCCTCGTTGCGCCAATAGCCGTGCATGACGAGTTCGCCGCGAACCAGGATTTCGCCGTCGTCGGCGATGCGGACCTCGGTATCGGGCAGCGGCGGGCCGACGGTGTCGTGTTTCAGCCCCGCTGCGGGGCGGTTGCAGCTGATGACGGGCGCGGCTTCGGTCTGGCCATAGCCTTGCAGGAAGGTCAGCCCCAGGGATTCGAAGAACACGCCCACTTCCGGATTGAGCGGCGCACCGCCCGACACCATCGCCTTCATCCGGCCGCCGAACTTCTTGCCGATCTTGGGGCGGAACAGGCGGTCGAGCACCAGCTTCATCGGCAGGTCGAGCGGCGAGCCCGGCTTGCCCGCCGCCTTCCTTCCGCCGATCTTGATCGCGCGGTCGAGCAGATAGTTGCTGAGCTTGCCCTGTTTCTCGATTGCCTTGCTGATCCGCGTGCGCAGCACCTCGAACAGGCGCGGCACGACGACCATCAGCGTCGGGCGAACCTCCTCGATATTCGAGGCAAGCTTGTCGAGCCCCTCGCTGTAATAGATTTCCGCACCCAGCCCGATTGGCAGGAATTGCCCGCCGGTATGTTCATAGGCGTGGCTGAGGGGGAGGAACGACAGGAACACTTCGTCATCCCAACCGAAATCCTCGGACACGACGCTCGCGGCGCCCGCGACATTGTGCAGGATCGCGCCGTGGTGCTGCATCACGCCCCGCGGCGCGCCGCCGGTGCCGCTGGTGTAGATGATGCAGGCCAGGTCGCCGCGCTGCATCGTCGCCGCTGCCGCCATGTCGGCCGGATCGGTCGGATGATCGGCGATCAGCGTCCGCCAGTCGTGGAAGTCGATCGATCCGGGCTGGCCGAGCTTCATGTCGTCGAAGCCGATGACGATTCGCGCCTGCGACCGCAGGACCGCAGGCATCAGCACCTTCGCCAGCTTCTGGGTCGATACGATCACGGCGCACGCCCCCGAATTTTCCAGGATATGCTGATGATCGCGTTCGGTATTGGTGATGTAGGTCGGCACCGTCACGCAGCCCGCCGCCATGATCGCGAGATCGGAGATGCACCATTCCGGCCGATTTTCGCTGACCAGCATCACCCGGTCGCCCGCGCGTAACCCGTTTGCCTTCAGCGCGGTGGCCAGCGCCGACACCTGCCGCGCGGCCTCCGCCCAGCTGGTCGACACCCATTTCCCGCCCGACTTGCCCCACAGGAACGGCGCGTCGCCCTTATCGGCGGCGCGGGTGAAGAACATCGTCACCAGATTGGGGAAATGTTCGAGTTGGCGGGCGGCGGCGGGCATGGTCTCTCCTGGATGCGACCTTTCCGATCGCTCTCTTCAAATCCGTTCGTCTCGAGTAGCCGTCGAGCGAAGTAGAGACGGCGTATCGAGAGAGCGTCGCCAGGACTATTCTCGCGATACGGGCTCTCGACAAGCTCGATCCCTACTCGAGACGAACGGTTGGGGTGTGTGACATCATTCCGGCGGCCGGGTCGGATCCTTTCCGAACCGCTTGATCTGTGTGACGAACCCGGTCTCGTCGCCGGCCACGCCTTCGCTGCGCGGGTCCGCGCCGCCGACCCAGCGGCCGCCGACCCACTCGACGGCGTTGGCCTTCAGCCCGAGGCCGCCGACCGACACGCGTTCGCCGAGCGCCTGGAGCGCAGGCACCATCGCGGCGCGCTCGGTCCCGGCCTCCGCGGTGGCGTTCATGCCCGGCGCGTAGAGCAGCCCCATCGCGATCGCGTCCTGCGCGGACAGGTCGAAATCGATCACGCCCATGATCGCCTTGGCGATCTGCGCGATGATCGTCGGACCACCGGCAGCGCCGACCGACAGACGGACGCGGCCCGAGGCGTCGTAGACGATCGTCGGCGCCATCGAACTGCGCGGACGCTTGCCGCCTTCCACGCGGTTGGCGACCAGATAGCCGTCCTTGACCGGCACGGTATCGAAATCGGTCAGTTCGTTGTTCAGAACGATGCCGTTGACGGTCAGGCCGGAGCCGTAGACGCCCTCGATCGTGGTGGTGACGGCGACGACGTTGCCTTGGGCGTCGGCGACCGACAGGCTGGTGGTACCCGGCGTTTCGGCGGGTTCGGCGCGCACCCGCGGGGGCGCGCCGGGGGGCGTGCCGGCGGTGACGCTGGCCATCGTCATGGTCGGCGAGATCATCGCGGAGCGGCTGGCGAGGTAGGCGGGGTCGAGCATGCCGGCGACCGGCACGCGGACGTAATCGGGATCGCCGATGTAGAGGTTGCGGTCGGCATAGGCCAGGCGCGAGGATTCGGCGAACAGGTGCCAGGCCGTGGGCGAATCCTTGCCCAGCGCCTTCAGGTCGAAGCGTTCGAGCTGCTTCAGGATCATCAGCACGGTGATGCCGCCCGATGACGGCGGGCCCATGCCGCAGATGCGGTAGGTGCGATACGGCACGCAGACCGGATCGCGCGGTTTCGCGGCATAGCTGGCGACGTCGCCGGCCGTCATCTGCGACGGGTTGCGCTGTGCGGTGCGGACGGTCGTCACCAGCTTCTGCGCATCGGGACCGACGTAGAAGCTGTCCGCGCCGCGGGTAGCGAGGCGTTCGAGGAACGCGGCCATATCCGGATTGCGCACGGTGCTACCCGCCGGCAGCGCGGTGCCGCCGGGCGAGAAGATCGCCCGCAGTTCGGGGACGATATGCGTCCCGTTCTTCGCCAGCCCGTCGACGAAGCGCGGGGTCAGCTGCCACCCGTCCTTCGCCAGCCGGATCGCCGGCTGGAACAGCCGCGCCCAGGGAAGCTTGCCGCCGGTGCGGTGGGCCAGCGCCATGCCGCGCAACGCGCCGGGCACACCGACCGACTTGCCGCCGGGCACGGCCTGGCGGTGATCCATCGGCTGGCCGTCGGCGGTGTAGAACAGGCGGGGGCCGGCCGCCATCGGTGCGGTTTCGCGGGCGTCGATCGTGTCGAGCGCACCGCCTGCCTGATGGCGTACCCAGAAGCTGCCGCCCCCAAGGCCCGAGCTTTGCGGCTCGACCACGCCCAGCGCGAGCATCGTCGCGATCGCGGCATCGGTGGCGGTGCCGCCCGCCTTCAGGATCTCGACGCCGGCGGCGACCGCGCGCGGGTCGGCTGCGCTCACCATGCCGGGGGCCCGGGTCGTCGTTGTGGACGCTGTGGCGGGACGATCCGCGACCGGCGCGCAGGACGCGGCAAGCGGGAGCAGGGCTAGGACGAACGCTCTCATGGGGCAGACCCTAGCGTCGTGGGAGAGGCGTGCAAGCGCTCGCTCACGATACCGCCGTGCTCCCGCGCAGGCGGGAGCCTTGGAGTCGCATGCGCATCGCCCGACCACCCTTGGGCTCCCGCCTGCGCGGGAGCACGATCAGCTTGCGCACCCCACCGCTTCCGACACGTTCGCAAACCCGTCGCGGGCAAGCAGCTTGTCCAGCCCGGTCGCGATCGCGCGGGCCAGACCCGGCCCTTCGTAGACCAGCGCCGAATAGACCTGCACCAGGCTCGCCCCGGCGCGGATGCGGGCGTAGGCGTCGTCGGCACTCGCGATCCCGCCCGCCGAGATCAGCGGCAGCCGCGCGCCCGTGGCGGTACGGAAATCGGCCAGCCGCCGCGCCGCCAGCGGCGCAAGCGGCGCGCCCGACAGGCCCCCCGCCTCCACCGCGTTGCCCGATGTGAGCGCCGGTCGCGACACCGTCGTGTTGCTGACGATCACGGCGTCGATCCGGTGATCGATCGCCGCCTTCGCGATGTCGTCGATCTGCGCCGGCTCCAGGTCGGGCGCGACCTTCAGGAACAGCGGGGTCAGCGCGGCCGCTTCGCGCGATGCGGCCAGCAGGTCCGTTAGCGCAGCCCCGTGTTGCAAATCGCGCAGGCCCGGCGTGTTGGGCGACGAAATGTTGATGGTGACGTAGTCCCCGCACCGGCTGGCCTGGGCGACGCCGGTCGTATAATCGGCGATTCGGTCGGTCGCGTCCTTGTTCGCGCCGACGTTGATGCCCAGCACCCCGGCGCGCTCGCGCGGCAGCCGGTCCAGCGCGGCCTGTAGCCCACCGTTGTTGAACCCCATGCGGTTGATGACTCCGCGATCCTCGACCAGGCGGAACAGCCGCGGCTTCGGATTGCCGGCCTGGGGCAGCGGCGTGAGCGTGCCGACCTCGACGCTGCCGAAGCCCAGGCCGTGAAAGCCATGGACCGCCTCGCCGTCCTTGTCCGCTCCGGCCGCCAGCCCCACCGGGTTGGGGAAGCGGACGCCCGCCACGGTGGTCGTCAGGCGGGGCGATGTCACGACCTTGCCCGTCCGCTTGCCCGCCGCGGCCAGGGCGCGGATGGTCAGGCGGTGCGCCTGTTCGGCGTCGAGGGCGAAGAGGAGCGGATGATACCAGCGCATGGCGCTGGGTTTTAGCGGCTGGCGGGCCATTGCGTCACCCCTTCGTCGACGATCACGCTCTGGATAAGCGCCTCGAACATCGGGTATGGTTGCAAGCCGTGCGATCGAGCGGTAGTCGTGACTGGAATCGAAAGGAGCGGATGCAGCTATGGCCCTCGACGCGGAGACGTTCGATGCGCTCGTCATGCAGGTTCGGCGCTTCGTTTCCGAACGCTTGCGCCCGATCGAGGCGCGGGTCGAGGCCGACGACGCGGTGCCCGCCGATATCATCGACGAGATGAAGGCGATGGGCCTGTTCGGCCTGTCGATCGCCGAGGACCACGGCGGGCTGGGGCTGACCATGGCCGAGGAGGCGCGGGTCGCGATCGAGCTGGGACGGACGACGCCGGCGTTCCGATCGGCGTTCGGCACCAATGTCGGGATCGGCAGCCAGGGGCTGGTGATGGCGGGCACGCCCGACCAGAAGGCGGCGTGGCTGCCGCGCATCGCCAGCGGTGAGGTCGTCACCAGCTTTGCCTTGACCGAACCCGATGTCGGGTCGGATTCGGGCGCGGTGCAGACGCGCGCGGTGCGCGACGGCGACGTCTACCGGCTGACAGGCACCAAGCGCTACATCACCAATGCCGACCGTGCCGACCTGTTCACCGTGATGGCGCGCACCGGCGATGACCCGGGCGCGCGCGGCGTGTCGGCGTTTCTCGTACCCCGCGACCTGCCCGGCGTCAGCGTGGGCGAACCCGAAAAGAAGATGGGGCAGAAGGGCGCGAAGGTCGCCGACGTCCATTTCGACGACGTCGCCGTCCCCGCCGCCAACCGGCTGGGCGCGGAGGGCGAAGGCTTCAAGATCGCGATGCGCGTGCTCGACCGCGGCCGCCTGCACATCGCGGCGGTCTGTGTCGGGGTCGCGGAGCGGCTGATCGCGGACAGCGTCGCCTATGCGGGTGAACGCAAGCAGTTCGGCAAGGCGATCGGCGAACATCAGCTGGTCCAGGCGATGATCGCCGATTCGAAGACCGAGGCGCTGGCGGCGCGCGCGCTGGTGCTCGACGCGGCCGACAGGAAGGATCGCGGCGACGACGTCGTACTGGAAAGCGCGGCGGCGAAGTATTTTGCGTCCGAGATGGTGGGGCGCGTCGCCGATCGTGCGGTGCAGATCTATGGCGGGGCGGGCTATATCGCCGATCACGGGATCGAACGGCTGTACCGCGACGTCCGCCTGTTCCGCATCTACGAAGGCACCAGCCAGATCCAGCAGCTGATCATCGCCCGCGAGACGATGAAGCGGGGCGGGTAGATTCTCGCCCTCCCCCCTTCAGGGGAGAGGGCAGGCAAGCGAAGCGCAGCCGGGAGAGGGGCAATCCGGCGACCGCCGTCGTCAAATGCCCCTCTCCCAACCCTCTCCTCTGAAGGAGAGAGAGCTTTCAACTGGAGATCTCATGGACACCAATAGCCTGTTCCGCCTCGATGGTCGCGTCGCACTGGTCACCGGGGGCAGCCGCGGCATCGGCAAGATGATCGCGCGCGGGTTCGTCGAATCGGGGGCGAAGGTCTATATCTCCGCGCGCAAGGCCGACGCCTGTTTTGCGACCGCCGAGGAACTCGGGCCCAACTGCATCGCGCTGCCCCAGGACGTGTCGACCGTCGCGGGGTGTCGCGCGCTGGCCGAACAGCTCGCCGAATATGAGAGCGCGCTCGACATCCTGGTCAACAACGCGGGCGCGGCGTGGGGCGTGCCGTTCGAGGAGTTTCCCGAAAGCGGCTGGGACAAGGTCATGGACCTGAACGTCAAATCGCCGTTCTTTCTGACCCAGGCGCTGCACGCCGCGCTGAAGGCGGGTGCGGCGCGGTCGCGTCCGGCGAAGGTCATCAACATCACCTCGATCGACGGGATGCGGCTGAACGCGTGGGAAACCTACAGCTATCAGGCGTCGAAGGCGGCGCTGATCCAGCTGACCAAGCGGATGGCGGCGCGGTTGGTGCATGACGGGATCAACGTCACCTCGATCGCGCCGGGGGCGTTCGCCAGCGACATGAACAAGGCTGCGCGCGACCATGGCGACGCGGTCGGCAAGAGCATCCCCGCCGGCCGGATCGGCGAGGCCGAGGACATGGCGGGCGTCGCGATCTACCTCGCGAGCCGCGCCGGCGACTATGTGATCGGCGAGACGATCGCAGTCGATGGCGGGCTGGTCCACGCGGCGCTGGGGTCGAGCATCGATCATTGAAGGCTGATTGAGCGGGGGGGCGGCGGTACTGGGGTACGTACGGAGCGCGCCCATCCGCCGTCATTCCCGCGAAGGCGGGAATCACTTCTGGCCGAACTAACCGAGACTCAAGACGCTCAGCGGCTATCGATCCCCGCCTTCGCGGGGATGACGATGAAAAGGCCTGGCCGGCGTCACCTCGATCACGTCCAGCGTCGATTCCAGCGCCGGGCGGGGCAGGACGATGCGCCACTTGCGTTCGGCCACGCGCTCGACCAGCCCGGCCATGTCGCGCACGCTGTCCTCGCCATAGCCGAGCGGGGTCGGTTCGTCGGTCAGCGACAGCGTCCCCAGGAATACGCCGCGCGCGGCCGTATCGGGATAGACGGTGCCGTTGACGCGCTGCAGTCCCTGCGTCTGCGTCAGGCGCAGCACGTCGCCATCGCGCGTCATGCGACAGGGCTGTGCGGGCAGGGTCGATACCGTTGCGCGCGTGTCGTCGCGCACGCCCAGCTTGATCGTGCGACAGCGATAGTCGCCCTCCGGCGGCAACGGGTCGGTCGCCAGCGCGCGGTCGGGCTCCAGCAACGGTCCCTCCGCGCTCACCGCCGCCATTCCCTCACGTGCGCGGATGGTGTCGAGCGCGGCGGTCCACGCATCGCGCCACGTCCGCAACCGCGTGCGGTCGTCGGGCGTCGCGGCCTCGCGCCAGTTGGCCCCCGACGGCAGGCGGCATTCGGTCGCCGGTGCCGTCGCGCCGCTCTGCGCCGCGCCGTCCTGCGCCGGCGTGCAGGCGGCGAGCGTCGCGGTCAGGAACGCGAGTGCGCTCACGCCGCGGTCCAGCCGCCGTCGACCGACAGGTTCGCCCCCGTGATCTGCGACGCGGCATCGCTGCACAGGAACAGCGCGGTCGCGGCGACCTGTTCGGGCGTCACGAACTGTTTGGTCGGCTGCCCGGCCAGCAACACGTCGTTGATGACCTGATCGCGGGTGATCCCGCGCGCCTTCATCGTGTCGGGGATCTGGTTTTCGACCAGCGGCGTCCAGACATAGCCCGGCGAGATGCAATTGGCGGTGATGCCGAACGTCGCGCATTCCAGCGCCACCGCCTTGGTGAAGCCGGCGAGGCCGTGCTTCGCGGTGACGTACGCCGACTTGAAGGGCGACGCGACCAGGCTGTGGGCGGATGCGGTCTGGATGATCCGGCCCCATTTCCGATCCTTCATGTACGGCACCGCCAGGCGGGTCGTGTGAAAGGCGGCGTTGAGGTTCAGCGCGATGATCAGGTCCCATTTGTCGAGCGGGAAATCTTCGACCGGCGCGACGTGCTGCATGCCGGCGTTGTTGATCAGGACGTCGACGCCGCCGAACGTGTCAGCAGCCTCCTTCATCATCGCTTTGATCTGGTCGACCTTGGTCAGGTCGTGGCCCGAATACAGCGCCTTGCCGCCGCTGGCCTTCTCCAGCGCCACGCGTTCCTTTTCGATCGCTTGCTGCTCGCCGAAGCCGTTGATGACGATATTCGCGCCCTCCCCCGCCAGCGCCTTGGCATACGCCAGGCCAATGCCGGAGGTGGATCCGGTGATAAGGGCGGTCTTGCCTTTCAGAAACATGCACTTGCCTCCGTCTATGGCCGTTCGTGTCGCGTAGGGTTCGAGCGAAGTCGAGAACCCGTATCGAGACAGATTTCTCGATACGTCGTCTCGGCTAGCTCGACGACTACTCGAAACGAACGGTGAAGTTCATTTCACCCGCGCGTCAGGTCGAATGCCGCGGATCGCCCGTCGAGGATGTTGCGCGCCACCAGTCGCGACTTCGCCATCGTGTCGGCGATCGCGGTGCGACCGGCGGTCCAGTGTTCGCGCATCGTGCGGGCGGAAAATTCGAAATC
>DASTEN010000002.1:0-4660 GCA_035709645.1 Sphingomonas sp. | reverse complement strand
CTGGTATCCAGCGTCGATGCGATCACCGACGGGATCGCACGGTCGACCGAAGTCACCACGAACGGCGTCGGTCGCGTCCGCGAAACACTGGGACTGTTCGGCCGCCAGGCCCGCGACAGCGCCGAGACCCTGTCGAGCGCTCACGACCGGATGGCGCATCTGGAAAGATTGTCGAACACGATGCTCGATCAGCTCGCGCATTCCGGGGTGACGATCGACGACACCCATTATGTCGATCTGATGCTGCGCGAGGTCGCCGTGGTCCAGCACACGATCGAACGCGGCATCGCGCGTGGCGACGTCTCGCGAGAAGCGGTGTTCGACACCCAATATGTGCTCGTGCCCGGAACCGACCCGGCGCAATACACCACGCGGTTCAACGACTTCGCCGATCGCCACATCCGCCCGATCCTCGATCGGCTGGCTGCGATGGACAGTCAGCGGATCAGCGGGGCGGCGATCGTCGACACCAACGGCTATCTGCCGACGCACCTGTCGGCCAAGTCGCTTCCGCAGCGCCCGGACGATCCGGCCTGGAATGCGCTCAACTGCCGCAACCGTCGCAATTTCATGGACGACATCACCGCGCGCGCGCTGGCGTTCGACGGCGACTTCCTGCTCGCCGCCTATCGACAGGACCTGGGCCAGGGGCGGTATCGCACCGTCAAGAGCGTGTTCGTGCCGCTTTGGATCACCGGCCGCCGCTGGGGCAATTTCGAAATCGGCTGGATCGACTGACGCTCAATCCATCGCGCGGTGGACCACCTCCAGCGCGCCGTTTTCGATCCGCAACTCGTTGAACCCGGCCCGCGTCTCGCGCGTCCGGCACGACAGCGTGCCGGCGCCGATCAGGCGGATCGTCCGGTCCCCTTCGCGGTGCAGCCTGTCGAACGGGTCGTGGACATGCCCCGACAGGACGACGTCGGCGCCGACACCGGCCAGTGCCGCCAGAGCGTCGCGGCCGCCGCTCGTCCGGGCGGTCGCCTGCGTACCCGCCTCGATCAGCGGATGGTGACAGGCGACGATCGTCAGCGCCGTCGGATCGACGGTCTGGGCGGTCGCCAGCGCCCGGCGCAGCGACCCGTCGCTGACGCTGCCTTTCGACCAGTTGCGCCACTGGAACCGCGTCGTCGTCTTCAGCGGGACGACCGCGACCCCGGGCAAGGCGAGCGGCTTCTCGATCATCGCTTCTAGCTTCAGGAAGCGGCGGTAGGGGCGGAACAGCCGAGCGAACAGGTTGAACAACGGCAAATCGTGATTGCCGACCTCGACCGTCACGGGCCGATCGAGCCCCTCCAGCCAAGCCGACGCGGCAGCGAATTCGGCGCTGCGCGCCCGCATCGTCAGGTCGCCGGTCATGATGATGGCATCGGGCCGTTCGGCGTGGACCGCCGCGTCGAACCAGGCGATGGCGTCGCGGTCCTCCGCGCCGAAATGGACGTCGCTGACGTGAAACAGACGGATCATGCGCGAGCCAACGCGCCAGAGCGCGGTCGGTTCGGCGGAGTTGTCCCGATCCGTGCGCCCAGACCTATTTCGTCGATGCGCCCGCCATCGTCATCAGCGCGAGCAGGCCGACCCCCATCCCTTTCACGCTTTCCGCCTTGGCCACGTCGGTCCATTCGTCCAGCGCGTGTGCCCGCCCGCCCGACCCGCCCGATCCGATCGTGACCGCGGGGATCCCCAGGCTCATCGCGATGTTTGCATCGGTCGACGACGCATCGAGCGACGGCGTGAAGCCCGCCGCGCGCACCGCCGCCTGCGTCACGCGGACGATCGTCGCGTCGGCGGGGGTGCGACCGGCCGGGCGGTCGCCGATGGGTTGCGGATCGGCGGTGATCTGCCCGACCCGGGTCGAGCGGGCCGCATTTTCCCGCGCGACCGACGTCGCGACGACGCCCAGCACCTGGCGTTCGAGTGCCGCGAGCGCCCCGGCGTCTTCCGAACGCATGTCGACATCGACGAAGACCTCCGACGGGATCGCGTTGACTGACGTCCCGCCCCCGGCCACGCTGGCGGAATAGGTGGTTCGGGGTGCCGCGGGCGGCTGGATGCGATAGATGTCGGCGATCGCGGCGCCCATCGCCGCCATCGGGTTGACGATCCCGAACGCGCCATAGCTGTGCCCGCCCGGTCCCTTGAAAACGACGTGATAGCGCTTCGACCCCACCCCGCCGGTCACGACGTGCGCGGGATCGGCGCCGTCGAGCGAGAAGAACGCCTCTATCCGATCCTTGTACGCTCCCTTGGTAAAGAGGTACCGCACCCCGCGCAGGTCGCCGCGCCCTTCCTCGCCCACCGTTCCGACGAACAGGATCGGCCGCCGCGTCTTCGCCTTCGCCGCATCGAGCGCGCGGGCATAGGCGAGCAGCGTCGCCAATCCGCGCGTATCGTCGCCGACGCCGGGCGCCATCAGCTTCGTGCCGTCGCGCTTGACGGTCACGTCGGTGCCCTCGGGAAAGACGGTATCGAGATGCGCGGACACGACGATCGCCTTCGCCCGCGGATCGGTGCCGGCGCGCAAACCCAGGACGTTGCCTTCCGCATCGATCGTCACGTCGCGCAGCCCCAGCGCGCGCAATTTGTCGGCATAGGCCTTTGCCCGCACGGCTTCCTTGAACGGCGGTGCCGGGATCTGCGTCAATTCGATCAGTTCGGCGACGAACCGGTCGTAATCGCGATCGATCTCGGCCATCGCCGCCTTGTACGGCGCGCTCGACTGGACGATCGTCACGTCCCCGTCGCGCGCCGCAGCCGGCAGGGCTGCCAGCAGGCCGGCGGAAACGATGAAATGGCGGATCGCGGCGATGGGCAAAGCTGTCATCGGCCGACGATGACGGCGTCGGCGGCGTCCGGCAAGCCTTCAGACCACGCCCCGCCAGACGAGCGGCGGTGGCAGCGTGTCTGCGCTAAAGTCGATCTGCAGCACCCGACGCCGCCGCGGTATCGACGCCGCCCGCGACCCATGAACCACCGCGGTCCGATAGATCCAGATATCTCCGCGCGCGGCCAGGCAATCGCGGGTGCCGAATGTTTCGACGACCCCTGCGATGGCATCCTCGGTCAGCCGCCCCAGTCGATGCGACCCGGGCACGATCCGCAACGGCGCATTGTCCGCATCCACCGGATCGAGATGAACGCGCAGGGTCACCATCGCCTCGATCAGCGAGAAAGGGGGTTCGACCTGCACCAGCCCCGACTTGACCGTCCAGGGCCCGTATCCCGGCACATCCGCGCGCGCCGTCACGACGATGGTGCGGTCCTGATGCCAGCCGAGCGACCAGTTGTTCGCAGCCGATTTGTCGAACAGCACCGCGCGCACCGGACGCGCGCCGTTTCCCAGGATCGCGGCGGCGCACCGCCCGGCGGCGCCCGTCGGACCCAGCAGGTCGCGCAGGCCCGATGCATTCGCGATCCGAACCCCGGGCACATCGACGGGCAATGCCGCGATCGCCACCTCCAGCGCATCGCACGCCGCAGGCGACAAGGCGCGCCGACACAGAAGCGCGCCATCCTCGTCAAGTTGATCCACCGCAACCATCGGCCCCACTCCGCAATCGCCGTTGACCCGACCGCGTGCCCTGTGGCAAGCGGTCCGCACGCCCGGGCGGGTGTAGCTCAATGGTAGAGCAGAAGCTTCCCAAGCTTACGACGGGGGTTCGATTCCCCTCACCCGCTCCACCGCTGAAATCAGCCATTTTTATCCCCCTTCGAAATGTATGAGCGACCCCGCGTTTGCGGTGTCGGTGCGGCAAAAGCGCCCGGAACGCGGGCGCAGATGTCGTTGATGATCGATTCTGTGGCGGCCAAAGCGAGGCCAAGATTGGCCGGATCGCGAAGGGCGTAGATGTCGCTGGTTGATGCGCGCACGTGGCCGAGCATGATCTCGCCCTGGCGCCAATTCGCCTCGCCAATGCGCCGGCGGGCGATGGTCGATACCGACCGACGGATCAGCTTCCACCCCGCCTCGCCGCGATCGGCCGGCAATCCGACCTCGGCGCGCATCGTGTCCCAAGCACCGCGAATGTTGGCGATCGGCAGGTAGGGTCCGCGGGTCGCAGCGAGGAACGGTACGAATTGGCGCGGGACCGGTATGATGCCGCGGAACTTGCGAGTCTGGCGGCGGCCGCGCTGGTTGAGATCGAGGACGCCGGCGTCGACAGCGAATTGCTCGCCGCGCAAATCGAGAATTTCTTCCGGCCTAGCCCATGTGGCTACGGCCGCGCGCAGGTAACGGAGAAGGTTCGCGCGATACCCACGATAGACATTGCGTTCCTTGTCGCTGCGGATCATCTTGCCTTGCGGTTCCAGGCAATAGCTGAACATCCGGGCAAGCATGTCGACGTCGGCACGGTAGCGCGGCGAGGCCGATACATTCTTCGGCTGCTCGGCCTTGAAACGCGCCTGCTGGCCGGGTGTCGCGTTGATCGCGGCGGCGAGCTGGCGCACGCAGCCTTCGATGTGGCCCAGCGAGCGGGTGCGGGTCGCGCCGCTCTTGGGCGCGACGATCGGGCGGGCGGTGAGCCATTTGCGGAAGCCGTTCACCCAGCGGTCGTCGATCGCGGCGCAGGTCACCGTCAGGTCGGTGACCGCGACATATTCGACTGCCAGCGCCAGGCGCCCGCGCGTCGCTCGGAAGCCCTTCTTGTCCTCGCCCAGC
>DASTEN010000001.1:0-5187 GCA_035709645.1 Sphingomonas sp. | reverse complement strand
CAACCTGAGAACCTGGGCCGAACCGCTGGTGGTCCAGCGTTTCGCCGATTATTCGGCCGAGCGCGACGGCCTGCTGACCGCCTGGCTGCCGCTGGCGATGGCCCCGACGGACGCCCGCGCTTTTGTCATGCTCGACGGCGGATTCGTTCTCGAAACGCTCGACCTGTTCTTCGGCGGCCTGGGCGAGCGCCCGCGTGCGATGCCGAGTGAATTCACCCCCGCGGCCGAAGCCATGATCGGCCGGCTGGGCGCGATGATCGCCGAGCCGCTGACGATCGCCTGGGGCACGATGGCGCGGATCGATTTCCAGCCGGGCAGCCCGGAAGGATCGCCCGCGATGCTGCAGGGCTTCGACGGGGACGACGCGATGATCGTCACCCGGTTCGGACTGGCGGCGCGCGACGGCGAACCGATCTTCATCGACATCGTCTATCCGGTCGCGGCGCTGAAGCCGTTCGCGCCGACCCTGACCGGCAAGGTCATGAGCCGGTCGGCGGTCGAGCCGAAATGGCGCGGCGGCCTGACCCGCGCCGCGATGAACGTCCGCTTCCCCGTGCGGTCGGTGCTCGCCGAACCGGTCATCTCGCTCGCCACGCTGATGGAGCTGAAGGTCGGCGACGTCGTGCCCGTCAGCTTCGGTCAGGAAGTACCGGTGATGGTCGGCCGCGACCGGCTGGGCATGGGCATCGTCGGGACGTCGAACGGCAAGGCCGCCATCCGCCTCACCAAGCTGAACCACGCCGGCGAGGACGACCTGACCCCCACGACTTACGACGCTTTCGAAGAGGACGAGCAATGAACGACATGACCGGCGGATTTCCGGTCGACGCCTCCGTCGCGGCCAATTTCCGGCTGCTGCAGGACGTCGACGTCAAGCTGACCGTCGAGATCGGCTCGACCAGCCTGACGCTGCGCGAACTGCTCGCGCTGGGCGAGGCGAGCGTGATCGAACTCGATCGTCACGCCAATGAACTGCTCGATGTCTTCGTCAACGGGACGCTGATCGGTCGCGGCGAAGTCGTGACCGTCGGCGAAAAATTCGGCGTGCGGATGACCGAGCTGGTCAGCCCCGACAAGCGCGCGCGCTAAGCGAAGGTCCCGACGCGATGATGTGGTCCTACATCCTGAAGCTGGTCGTGCTGCTGCCGTTGGTATGCGGCCTGCTGGTCGGCTGCTTGTACCTGTGGCGTCGCCTGGAAGCGCGCATGCCCGGCAACCAGGGCGAACGCCTGCTGAAGGTGAAGGAGACCATGATGATCTCCCCCGGTCTGCGCCTTGCCGTGCTGGAATTCGAGGGCCGCCGCCTGCTGATCTCGGTCGGTCGCGGCGGTGTCACCCTGATCGACAAGGCCGGTACCGGGACGGGCATCGCCGCCGGGATGCGGGGTGACGGGCAGTGACCTTCGCTCAAGCCGTCCTGCCCGACATGCGCAGCAACTCCGGCCGCATCGTCCGCGGGCTGATCATCGTCTTTGCGCTGATGACCGCGTTGCTGGTCGCCTTTCCCGCCTTCGCCCAGGCCGCGCCGGTCGCACCGGTGGCCCCCGCCGCGCCCGGCGTCGGCGATGCGATGGACCGCGCGCTCGGCCAGCTGGGGGGCGGGCAGGCCCCGCTCAGCCTGTCGCTGCAAGTGCTCATCATCATGGGCCTGCTCACGGTCCTGCCGGGCATCCTGCTGATGATGACCAGCTTCACGCGGATCGTCATCGTGCTGGCGATCCTGCGCCAGGCGATGGGGCTGCAGAATTCGCCGCCCAACCAGGTCATCATCGGTCTGTCGCTGTTCCTGTCGCTGTTCGTGATGGCGCCGGTCGTGTCCCAGGTGAACGAAAACGGCATCAAGCCCTATGCCGCCGGGCAGATCACCTCGACACAGCTCATCGAACGCGGGGGCGAGAGCTTCCACGCCTTCATGCTGAAGCAGACGCGGGTGAAGGACGTCACCATGTTCGCCGGCATCGCCAAGAGCGGCCCGTATGCGAACCCGAAGGATGTGCCCTTCTCGGTCCTGCTGCCCGCTTTCGTCACCTCGGAGCTGAAGACGGCGTTCCAGATCGGCTTTCTGATCTTCCTGCCCTTCATCGTGCTCGACCTCGTCGTGGCGACCGTCCTCATGTCGCTCGGCATGATGATGCTCTCACCCCAGATCATCTCGCTGCCCTTCAAGCTGCTGCTGTTCGTCCTGGTCGACGGCTGGGCGCTGACGATGGGCAGCCTCGCCAACAGTTTCGTGAGTTAGACCGGTGGACGCAGATTATTTCCTGACCGTCGCGCGCGAGGCGATGTGGATCCTGGCGCTCGCATCGGCGCCGATCCTGATCCCGGCGCTCGTCTCCGGCCTGATCCTCGGGATGATCCAGGCGGCGACGTCGATCAACGAACAGACGCTGACCTTCGTGCCGAAACTGATCGTCGTCGCGGTCAGCCTGGTCGTGTTCGGGGCGATGATCCTGGGGCTGCTGGGTGACTTCATGACCAGCATCTTCGAACGCATTCCCGAGCTAGTTAGGTAAGCAGCTGTGTTGGGCTTCGGCCTCTCGATCGAGCCCCAGCTCTGGGCGCTGCTCTTCACGATGGTGCGCGTCGGCGCGGCCTTCGTCGCAGCACCCGTGTTCGGTGCGGTCGCGGTGCCGTTGCCCGTGCGCATCACGCTGTCGGGCGCGATCGGGATTCTGGTGCTCAACAGCCAGAGCTATGCGGTCCCGACCGAAGTCTTCGCGCTCACCACCTTCGTGTCGATCGCGGGCGAAATCCTGGTCGGCCTGGCGATCGGCTTCATCATTCAGATCGCCTTTG
This sequence comes from Sphingomonas sp., assembly GCA_035709645.1. Classification (GTDB taxonomy): domain Bacteria; phylum Pseudomonadota; class Alphaproteobacteria; order Sphingomonadales; family Sphingomonadaceae; genus Sphingomonas. Next base: position 2,391 of record DASTEN010000001.1, on the reverse strand, counting down.
CCGCGCCGCTCGTCGCCAGCGAGCTGATCGGGACGTCGATGGGGATCGGCTTCGCGCAGGCGGTCGATCCGCTGAACGGCACGTCTAGCCCCGCGCTCGGCCAGTTCCTGTCGATCCTGCTGACCCTATTGTTCCTGTCGGTCGACGGGCACCTGATCCTGGTCGACCTGATCGTCCGCTCCTACGAAGCCCTGCCCCCCGGCGCCGCCTGGATCGCGCCCGAGCGGTTGCGTAATATCGCCTTCTTTGGCGGCTATGCCTTCCTCGCCGGCCTTCTGCTCGCGTTGCCGGTGGGCTTTCTGCTGCTCAGCCTCAACCTCGTCGTCGGCATGTTGTCGCGGTCCGCACCCGCCATGAACCTGTTCGCCGTCGGTCTGCCCGCCAGCCTGGCGGTCGGGGTCGTCGCGCTGATGATTGGCCTGCCGGCGATGGGCGATTACATGCAGGTCATCGTTCAGGAAGCGCTCGACATGACCGCCAAGCTGGTCTTCGGCTGATGTCGGAGGGCGGCGAAAAGACAGAAGCCCCGACACCCAAGCGCCGTCAGAAGGCGCTTGATGACGGGCAGATGCTGCGCAGCAAGGAGTTCGCCTCCGCGCTTGGCATGCTCATCGGTTGCGCGTGGATCGCGATGCTCGGGCCCGGCATGCTGGAGGCGCTGAAGGGCGTGATGGCCGCGGGCTTCACCTTCGGGCGCGACGACGTCGAACATTTCGAACCGTTCCGTCCGCTGGCCGAGGCGGGGGCGAAGCTGATGCCCTCGATCCTGGTCCTGTTCGCGATCTCGCTGGTCGGCGCGATCCTGAGCCAGGCGGGACTCGGCGCGCTGCACTTCAATCCCAAGCTGATGGCGCCCAAGCCGTCGAAGCTGAACCCGCTGTCCGGCCTGCAACGCATCTTCGGCCTGAACGGCTGGATGGAACTCGGTAAGTCGCTGCTGAAGGTGACGCTGCTGGGATCGATCGGCGGCTACATGCTCTGGTCGATGGCGGAGTCGTCGATAGGCCTCGTCACGTCCGATTTTCACCGCGCGGTCGACAATCTGGGGGGCACGTTCCTCACCCTGCTGTTCGTCATGGCCGGCGGACTGGTACTGATCGCGATGATCGACGTGCCGCTCCAGGCCTTCCAGCTGCTCAACAAGCTGAAGATGAGCAAGGACGAGGTAAAGGACGAACACAAGCAGGCCGAAGGCAATCCGGAAAACAAGGCGAACCTACGCGCCCGCCAGCGCGAAATCCTGAAGGGTGGTTTCCGCAAGGCGATGGGCGAGGCGCACGTCGTGCTGACCAACCCGACCCATTTTTCGGTGGCGCTACGCTATGATCCGGGGAAGGACCAGGTGCCGGTGGTGGTGGCCAAGGGCCGCGGCGCGACCGCGCTGGCGATCCGCGAACTCGCCGGCGAAATGCAGGTCCCGATCCTCGAATATCCGACGCTGGCCCGCGGCATCTACTACACCAGCAAGGAGGGTCAGGAGATCCGCGACGACCTGTACCTCGCGGTCGCGACCGTCCTCGCCTTCGTGTTCGGGGTCAATCAGGCGGCCGGTGGAATCCAGCCCTTGGTCACCGTGCCGAACACCGCGAAATTCGACGAAAACGGTGTGAAGCAGGGCTAAATCTTCACCGCATTCGGTCGATTAAGGGAGGGAAGGGGACGCTCGTGGTAGATTCGATTGCAAAGACACTGGGATCGGGGTCGGGGATCGACATCTCCGCGCTCGTCACCGGTCTGGTCACGGCGCAGTTCTCGACCAAGACCAAGCAGATCGACAGCCGCAGCGAAACGCTGACCGCCCAGATTTCCGCGGTGTCCGAACTGAAGAGCGGGATGAGCCAGTTCGCGTCGGCACTGTCGACGCTGGTGAAGGGCGGCACGCTGTCCACCCAGGCGACCAGCAGCAACAGCGCGATCGTGAAGGCCAGCGTGCTGGGGGGCAAGCAGGTCTCGAACCTGTCGAACACGATCGAGGTTCAGCAGCTCGCGTCGGGGCAGGTGACGGCGACCGAACCGCTGACCGCCGGAGAAGCGTTGGGCACCGACGGAACGTCCAACAGCGTCCGCATCCAGTTTTACAAGCCGAACAGCGAAGGCGTGCTGCAGGCCGACACGGCCCGCGCGATCGACATCGACTTCACCAACGCGGCTGACACGACGCCCAGCGCCATCGCGGCGAAGATCAACTCGACGGCAAATGCCGGGCTTACCGCTTCCGTGATCAGCGACCGAAACGGCGAGCGACTGGTTCTGAAAAGCGCGACCGGTGCGGATCAGGGCTTCAGCATCGCGGCGACCGGATCGACCAAGTTCGTCAATGCGATGCAGGTCACGCCCGGAGACGACAAAATCAAGACCGAGGCTGGCGATGCGCTGCTGGCGGTCGACGGG